>DAOUFY010000035.1:0-47106 GCA_034429745.1 Anaerolineales bacterium | reverse complement strand
GCTCCGCTTGATGAAGAAGAATGGGAAATCATGCGCAAACACCCCACCTACGCTTATGAAATGATTTCTTCTATATTTTTCTTATTGCCGGCAAGCATCATTCCCCTTTACCACCATGAACGCTGGGATGGGTCTGGCTATCCACAAGGCTTAAAAGGTGAGGAAATTCCATTAGAAGCAAGAATATTTGCCATTGTAGATGTTTGGGACGCGCTCTCTTCAGATCGTCCCTACCGAAAAGCTTGGAAAAGGGATAAAATTATCCAATACATTCGTCAAAATGCAGGGGTTCTTTTTGACCCAAACATTGTGGAAGTATTTCTAGAAAATATCGAACAAATTGAAGCAAACTTGCTATAAAACTACTTCATTAACCATATCTATTAACCATTAGTGAGGGCTTGCATGAGAGAATATATTCTTGCCGTTGGCAGCATCAACATGGATTTAGTTATCCGAACACCGCATTATCCTCAACCAGGAGAAACCGTATTAGGCGGCAGTTTTCAAACTTTTCCAGGAGGAAAAGGCGCCAATCAAGCAGTTGCTGCAGCGCGCTTGGACGCAAAAGTTCTGCTTATCGGTAGGGTCGGGCAAGACGGTTTCGGTGACGCTATGCTCCAAACCATCCAAAACGACCGCGTGGATATTCAATGCATACAGCGGGATCCTGAACTGCCTACTGGGGTTGCCTTCATCCTTGTGGATGACACAACTGGGCAAAATGTTATTGTTCTTGCCGCAGGTGCTAACAGCAATGTAACTCCACTGGACATTGCTGCTTATGCCCCATTATTTAAGCAAACAAAAGTGCTTATGATGAATCTGGAGTGTCCTCTAGCAGCTATAGAAAAAGCTGTTGAGCTAGCAAAGCTAGAGCAAGACATTATCGTTGTACTAAATCCAGCTCCCTACCGCCCATTATCACCAGAATTGTTACGCCGAGTAGATGTACTCGTTCCTAACCAAATAGAAATCTCTCAATTGCTATGTATTTCAAGTACAACCACGGATGTACAGGAAATTATACGTCTTGTTGGAGAACGGCAATCTCGAGGTGAGCTGAACCAAGTTGTGATTACTCTTGGAGAAAAAGGTGCTCTTGTCATCGAAAATGGCATGAGTACAGCAATCCCCGCTCATCCAGTAACCCCCATAGATACAGTAGCAGCTGGAGACGCTTTTGTTGGAGCCCTATCCGTTGCTTTATCCGAAGGCAAATCTCTCATTGAAGCTGCCCGCTGGGGTAACGCAGCCGGCGCATTGGCTGTAACCAAACAGGGTGCTCAACCATCTTTGCCAACCCGCCAAGCGTTGCTTAATTTGCTCAACTCAACCCAAAAAACTTAAGTGAATAGGAGTGTCCTACTCATTATTTTACTAACAATATCATCATTACAAGGAGAGTCTTATGCATACACACTGGAAAAGCCGTTTTGCAAAACGCACCAAACGGATGACAAGCTCAGCAATACGCGAGATACTTAAACTTACCCAGCAACCAGATGTGATTTCCTTTGCCGGTGGCTTACCTGCCCCTGAAGCTTTTCCTTTAGAAGCGGTAAAGCAAGCTGCCGAAAAAGTGCTCAGAGAAAACGGTACTGAAGCCTTACAATACACGATCACAGAAGGCTATCCTCCATTACGAAAACTATTGGCTGAACGAGCTAGCCGACCCGGACTTCAGATTACCCCAGATAATATTCTTCTTACCACCGGCTCTCAGCAAGGGCTGGATTTATTAGGCAAGGTGTTTATCAATGCGGGAGATCACATCCTCGTTGAGTCTCCCACTTATTTTGGTGCACTTCAAGCTTGGAATGCTTATGAAGCTGAATATATAACCGCTAAATCGGATAATTATGGTATAATTATCAATGGACTTGAAGAATTGCTGCGAGCCGGACCAAAGCTGATGTATATTCTGCCCAATTTCCAAAACCCAACAGGCGTAACGATGACATTAGAGCGCCGGTTGGCTGTTGTTGAACTGGCAGATAAATATGGCATTCCAATTATTGAAGATGATCCTTACGGAGCGGTTCGGTTCGAAGGCGAACATCTCCCTTCACTGCTTGAGCTGGATCATGAGTACAGAACAAAAGGAAATCATCCAGAATACAATGGCAACGTCATCTATCTCAGCACCTTTTCAAAAATTCTCGCTCCAGGGCTGCGATTGGCTTGGATGATAGGGCCAAAAGAAGTTATTCAGCGCCTCGTGCAAGCTAAGCAGGCTGCAGACTTGCACTCTTCTACGTTAGATCAGATGATTGCTTATGAAGTGCTTGCCTCAGGCATTATTGACAGCCACTTAAACCATATTCGCAATTTATATCATCAGCGCAGAGATCTCATGCTTGAGACATTAGAAGAATACTGTCCGCAAGAAGTTCAATGGACCCGACCTCAAGGAGGGTTATTCCTCTGGATCACTTTGCCCGAACAATACGACGCAACCGAGGTGCTTAAAAAGACTGTTGAGCAAAAATGCGCCTTTGTACCTGGAGAATCATTCTTTGCGGATGGCAGCGGCAAGCATACCATGCGTTTGAATTTTTCCAATGCCTCTGATGAGCAGATCTTGCAAGGCATTTCTTGTCTTGGGAAGGTATTGAAAGAAATCATCCGCTCAACTTAATGTTTTTGGTAGGTCTCATGTTTTATGGAGGTTAACTGCCTTATGGAAAAATCAACCTATATGCAGCTTTATCGCGAGATGGTGCTTATCAGAAGAGTTGAGGAGCGCGCAGCTGTACTTTATCAACAAGGAAAAATTGGCGGGTTCTTGCACCTGTATATAGGGCAAGAAGCAGTCAGTACAGGCTTAATATCTGCCCGTATGCCCCAAGATAGAGTCATCACTGCTTATCGCGATCACGGAGTCGCCATCAATTGCGGTATTCCAGCCAAAGTTGTCATGGCAGAACTGCTTGGTAAAAGTACAGGATGCTCCAAAGGGAAAGGCGGCTCGATGCATATGGCTGATGTAACGAAAAATTTTTGGGGAGGGCATGCTATTGTTGGCGCTCACCTCCCCATAGCTGCCGGCTTAGCTCTTGGTGATCAGTACATGAACAACGATGGCATTACTCTTTGCATGTTTGGCGATGGTGCAACCAACATCGGCTACTTTCATGAAGCTGTCAACCTAGCCAAAGTATGGAATTTACCTGTTTGTTGGGTTTGTGAAAACAACCAATACGGTATGGGCACAGCTGTAGAGCGCGCCTCCGCTGTCGCCGAAATCCGTCAAAAAGCTGAAGGATATGAGATGTCGAGCGCCCGCGTTGATGGAATGGATGTACTCGCCGTCCGACAAGCTGCATTAGAGGCTTTTGATTTCATCCGAAAAGGCAATGGTCCTTTCTTTCTCGAAGTGGTTACTTATCGTTTTGTTGGGCATTCAATGGGCGACCCAGAACGCTATCGTAAGCCGGATGAAATTAAAAAATGGCAGGATACCGACCCCATCGGCATTTACCATAATTATTTAATACAACAACAAATCTGCACCACTGCTGAATTGGAAAGCATTGTACAAGAAGTCGAACAAGAGGTAGAAGAAGCTGTTCAGTTTGCTGAAAGCAGTCCTGAACTACCCTTAGAAGAACTGTATCGCGATATTTACGTGGAAGAGGAGGCATAGGTATGGCTCGGATAACCATGCGAGAAGCAATATCTCAAGCCTTATGGGAGGAAATGGAACGCGATGACAGAGTCTTTATCCTTGGAGAAGAAGTTGGTGTTTGGGGGGGAACCTATGCTGTTACCAAAGGATTTTATGATCGTTTTGGACCAAAACGCGTCAAAGATACTCCTATCGCAGAAGCTGTTATCATTGGGGCTGCTATCGGTTCAGCTATGGTTGGTTTGCGTCCAGTCGCTGAACTAATGACGATCAATTTCGCTTTATCCGCTATGGATCATATTATCAATCAAGCAGCTAAAATGCGGGCAATGTTTGGCGGACAAATGAAAGTACCACTTGTTATTCGGGCTCCAGGCGGTGGAGGCAGGCAACTCGGTGCAACCCACTCGCAAACTCCCGATGCCATCTTTGCCCACTTCCCAGGGTTGAAAGTCGTGGCACCTGGTACCCCTTACGACGCCAAAGGACTGCTCAAGTCGGCTATTCGCAGTGATGATCCCGTGCTTTTTATTGAGCACGCAACCCTATATCAATCCCGCGGTGAAGTTCCGGAAGGCGATTACACCGAGCCAATTGGTGTATCGAAAATTCAACGTCCTGGTAAAGATGTAACCTTAGTTACTTACAGCAAAATGGTTGAATTAAGCCTTAAAGCCGCTGAAATTTTAGCGAAAGATGGTATTGATGTTGAAGTGATCGATCTGCGCTCACTTCGTCCCCTCGACATGACTCCAATCATAGAGTCAATCAAAAAGACCAATCGCGGTGTTATCGCAGAGGAAGGCTGGCTTTCCTATGGGGTTGGCAGCGAAGTCTCTGCTCGTATTTACGAACAAGCTTTCGATTTCTTAGATGCACCCATCCGGCGGGTTGCTCAAAAAGAAGTTCCTCTCCCATACAATCGCCGCTTAGAGCAAAGTGCACTTCCACAAGTAGCGGATATTATCCAAGCTATTAAAGAGGTGTTGTAATGGCGAATATTGTTGAAATGCCCAAACTTGGTTTTGATATGGCTGAAGGCACTTTGGTGCGCTGGGTAAAATTGGAAGGTGAAACCATCCAAAAAGGTGATGTATTAGCTGAAATTGAAACAGATAAGGCAACCGTAGAAGTCGAATCTAACTTCAGCGGTATTGTTTTTAAACACTTAGCAAAAGAAAAGGAAAGCTTACCCATCGGTACACCCATTGCAGTCATCGCCGAAAAAGGAGAAAAAGTGGATTTATCTGCACTGCTTGGCAAAAGCATCACAAAACCATCCCAACCGGCACAGAAAAGCCCGATTCCCTCTCAAGAAACGGCAGCTGTACCGAGTTTACAGCGCGGCCCCTCAGAACTAGAACCTTCACAAAAATACCCTCAAGGAGTAAAGGCTTCACCCTTAGCGCGCAACATCGCCAAAGCCGCTCAAATTGATCTTTCACTCATTACAGGGTCAGGACCCGGCGGACGAATAGTCAAAAGAGACGTTGAAGCCTTTTTCCAGTCCTCTACTACCGCTCCCAAACCGAGCAGTGCTATCCCGTCAAGCATATCATCCAAGCGAGATGTAATTCTCCCTGTCAGCCGTCTGCGAGGGATCATTGGCAAACGAATGAGTGAAGCTAAACAACTGATCCCTCATTTTTATGTTACCCATACATATGATGTCGAAAAACTAATAAACCTGCGGCAGGAAATGAACCAAGTTCTTGGTGAGGAAGTCAAACTCTCGTTGAACGATTTTATTGTTAAAGCTGTAGCCCTCACCTTACGTGAATTTCCCAACTTGAATGCTACCCTCAAGGATGATCAAATTATCCAGCACGGAAATATTAACATTGGAGTTGCTGTTGCCGTGGAAGGAGGTTTGCTCACTGTTGTATCCCGCGATGCCGATCAAAAACCACTCCGCCTTCTCTCAGCTGAGCTTTCAGAAATGGCTCAGCGAGCTCGTAGTGGCAAAGTGCGCCCCGAAGATGTTGAAGGCGCAACTTTTTCCATCAGCAATTTGGGCATGTTCGATGTAGAACATTTTGTGGCAATTATTAATCCACCTCAAGCTGCTATCCTTGCCGTCGCATCTGCTAAAGAAGTGCCTGTAGTAAAAGAAGGCAAGCTCACCATCGGCAGGCAAATGAATGCAACGCTTTCCGTTGATCACCGTATCAGCGATGGCGCAGAAGCTGCTCAATTTCTCCAAGCACTGGCAGTTTACCTCGAGTCGCCAATGAAAATTCTTATCTAAAAGTACCCACCAATGGGAGATTCAAATAGATCAATCAACTATTATTCATTTTCTTTTAAGCTCTGAAGAACCTTGGACGCGCTATCGAACCTATCGTGACATATTGAAATTGGATGAGGCACATGCTGAAGTTCAAGCGGCACGTACAGCCATGCTTGTCCATCCACAAATTCAAGCCCTAGTTGAAAAAGCATCAGGGTGGGGAGAACAAAAGCCCCTAAAGCGGCACAACGACGCAAATCACCCTTTGTATGCCATCCTTGCCTTAGCTGACTTCGGATTAATTTGCATGGATGAAGGCATTCAACCCATCCTTGAGAAAATATTAGCCCATCAATCCCCTGAAGGCGCATTTTACTCACCGCTCCTTATCCCGCAAGTTTTTGGAGGCAGCGGTGAAGTTGCTTGGAGTTGGATAGCCTGTGATGCCCCTCTGCTTATTTACATACTCTTAACGATGGGCATCTCGATCATGGATAACCGGGTAAGTCGAGCTGTGGAACACTATCTAAGCCTATCCAATACTGGTTTCTTCAGTTGTTTGGCTGCTTCTGAACTTGGACGTTTTAAAGGACCTGGCAGACGCAGTGATCCTTGCCCCATGGCAACATTGCTCGCTCTTAAGGTATATTCTCTTTTGCCATCAAATCATTGCCAAGTCCAAGCCGAGCATACGGCTGAAATGCTTTTGAGCTTTTGGCAGCATCGTAAAGAGAAAAAATACTTTTTGTTCGGTATGGGATCCGATTTTTGTAAATTAAAATATCCTTTCATCTGGTTTGATATTTTGCACGTAATGGATGTCCTTAGCCGTTTTCCATTTGCTGTGAGTGATCCTCGTTTCAGAGAAATGCTTTTCCTCCTTCAAAATCAAGCTAGAGCAGATGGAACTTATCATGCTCAATCTGCTTATCAAGCCTGGAAGGATTGGTCATTTTCAGACAAGAAAAATCCTTCGCCTTGGCTTACGTTCATCATATATCGCATAATTAATAGATCAACACAATAACAGTTTTCACCTATTTTTGCTTTTACTTCCAATGAACAATTGACAAACCATTACTCACCTGCTAAACTATAATTAGTTCAGTTTAAATTGTACTTCCACTGAAAGGAGAAGAAAGTGAATGGTAAAACGTTTGGCTTAAGTATTATCTTGTTTATATGGATTCTGGTAATAGCCTGCGGCTTTGAAAGTTTTACAGGCAATCAATCTTCTGAAACAAGCAATATATCCCTTACCGTTACTGCAAATGCCTTATTATTGGAACAAGCCCAAAAACAACAATCAACCCAAAATCAAACCGAACAAGAGCAAGTTCTCTCCCAGGAAGAACCAAGCGGTTATTCTGAAAACGAAGTACCAGAAGTTATATCTCCTACCGAAATACCACCCACGCGTGGAATTCCACGCTCCAAAGAAGAAATAGAACTCCTTTCAGATACATTCGACAGTGTAAACTTGCGTAATACTTGGACAATCTATCGGCCATTAGTTGGAAAATATGATCTTGAGTCAAAACGCGGCTGGCTTCACATTGTAGGACAAAAGAAATTAGCTGAGGGATACAGCAATGTGTTTGCCCAACGCATTACTTCAGGTGACATAGTGGTTACAACAAAAATCGGTGGTACATTTACCGAACCTACCCAAGGTGCTTGGTTGGGCTTCTCCCCAAGCGAATATACAGACAATAGCCGCACTGTTGCAGTAGCGGTTGACTCTTACGGTTTTGGCTATCGAGTAATGATGTGGGAATGCCGCGATGAAAAACTCTGTGTCGAAACATCTTCTTTGGGGCAAAGCAAGTTTAAATATCCAGGCTACGTTTTCTTGCGTCTAGAAAGACGGGGTAAAGATTACATTGGTCATTACAGCGTTGACGGCAAACAATGGATCTTTATTGGTCAAACCAATAACTTTCCTGTTATCACCGACCAAGTGGTATTCGGTGCTGGCTGCATGACCTGTAAAAATGATTTTGATGTATATTTTGACTTTATAGAGTTCACCGTCCGCGATTAAATAATTATAGAATCTCTTGTATAAAGAATCTCTTGTATAGTTTTTACAAATGTGTACATAACCGTACTAGTATTGGTACGATTGCCATTAAAACAACTTAATAATTTACGTTACTTGGAGGATACAGACATGAAACAAGTATTGTACATAGTGGTGATATTGCTTCTCAGCGTACTATTGGCTGCATGTGGTGGAAAGAAAACTGATGAGAGTCTATCGCTGCAAGCAACCATGCAAGCACAACAATTGACTATAGCCGCCCTGCAAGCAGGAGCAAACGAGCAACCAACGGCTCAACCACAGAACGAAGAGCCCGCCGAATCGCAAAACTCTTCGGCTGAAGCCACAATGGCAGCTCAACAAGCAACCATTGAAGCATTGCAGTCTGCACAGCAAGAAAGCAGCCAAGCTACCGAAGTAGCTCCTGTCGTTAACCCGGGAGGTTCGGAAATTATCTTTAGCACAAACTTTGAATCCGATGAAGGTTTCTTCACCCTTGACAAAAAGATCACGATAGAAAAGGGTGCCTTATATATGGGACCTTTTGAAAAATGCTCCGATTTTTCTCTCGAAATTGACCGCCCGGTAGGGTGTCTTTCGATCTGCCAACAATGCGGCATTGTCTCTGAATATGATGAAAGAGTTGAAATTACTTATGCTGATGGCTATCTTGATAAATTTTGGGGACTCATCCTGCGCTTTAATGATATGAATGACAATAATATGATCGATCGGGAAGACTATTTCCTTGGATGGATGTACAACGCCTATCCACAACCTAATGCTTCTTACCTCATTGAGCATATTCCCGCAGACTTCGCCGGCTGGCTGAAACCTATTCGCTTACCGCGCCATTTGCGCGGCAAACAGGATAAGCCCACCATTGTACGGGTAATTGCTTGGAAAGAAGGACACCGCATTATGATTTGGATGAACGATAGCCTTATTGCAAAAATCCAGAATGAAGAAAAAATCCCCGGCAAGTATGATGAAGTATATTTAGGCAAGCGAAAGGAAGTCAACCCCAATTGGGAAGGAATGCCTAATAGCGGTAAAATTGGCTTTTGGGTTGCCGATCGCAAAGTTCAAATAAAATTTGATAATTTCAACTTCAGCAATCAACCTGAAGAACCTAGCGATTGGTAGAATCTCACCAATAGCTGTAATATAAGGCTTGCCGCTGATTTTCAGCACTTCCAGCGTAGGTCGTCCTGCCATAAGCGGCAAGCCTGATCATTTATGAGATCGTTCTTTATCAACTTTGATCAACTTTAGCCAACTATATCAAGAGTTTAATTCACCCATTACAGAAAAGGATTGCGGCGCTTATTGCTCTCCTTATAATGAGCATGGCATACCTTTTTGCTGCGACATCCGCCATGCTGTCCCTTCAGCCTATCACGAAGAATGGGCATACCTGCAAGCTCATACCGACCTGTGGCAACTATGGCAGCCAGATAACGACACCCAACAAGACGCTGCCGAGATAAAAGATCAGGTACCTGAAAACCAAGTGTTATTGGCTTGCAAAGGACACCACCTCTGTCAGCGCCAGTTCCGTACACTAACTTGCCGCGCTTTTCCTTTTTATCCTTATTTCAATTCAAAAGAAGAACTGCTTGGTCTTAGCTTTTATTGGGAATATCGTTTCAGGTGTTGGGTCATCAGCCATTTAGATCAAGTTAGCCAACGCTTTATCAATCAATGTATTTCAGCGTTTTCAAAGCTTTTTGAAGCTTACCCTTCCGAAAAGGATGCCTTCAGCCTTCATAGTACAATTCACCGCCAACAAATGATTGCCAGACGGCGGCGCATCCCTTTGCTCCATAAAGATGGGGGCTTATATCTCATCTCTCCGCGAGATGAAAACCTTCATCCCATTGTTCCATCTAAGCTGCCTAAATACGGTGTATATGCCATAGCCGCTCGCTTGCCGTTTCCAGAAGAACTCGATCCCAATTCAACCGAAAGTTGAATACTTCAATAGCGATCATTCTTTCTGGCGAGCGCGTACCCACAATATGGTGATAAAACAACCCAAAACCATCACAAGCAATCCCAACAAGCCAGCTTCGGGTCCAAAAGCTCCGCCAGTCCATAAATCTGGACCCTTTTGCTGTATAGCAATTATTGAGGAAGCAGTACTTAACCCACTAACCGGAAAACCATATACTTTTCCCTGAAAAAAATTCCACGTTATATGCAACCCAATGGGAATAGCTAATTCGCGGGTTAAATAATAGCCCATTCCTAATAAAATTCCTGCCAGCATCAAATTTATGGTGCTTATCAATGTTGCATTTGGATTCCCCAGATGAAGCAGCCCAAAGACAGCAGAAGATAAAATATACGCCAGGAGCCAAGCAATTTTTTCTCCGCCCTTGATAAACCTCAAACCCTCTGCTATATTGATAAAGTGATAACCCCGTGAAAGTAATTCCTCGCGAATACCAACACAGATATAATTAAGCAATCCAACACTTACTGCCGTAGCAAAAGGTGCGTACAAACTGACAAAAAAGCCCTTAATTTCAATCCATCCAAGAGCCCATTCCGTAAAGAAGACAATTGACAATAACAATGCTCCTAAGAATAAACCAAAGGAAAAATCTTCCCACCATTTGCGGTTTAAATGCAAGCCAAAATCAGCGAAATTGCGTCGGTCAAGAACCTTACCTGCCAGCCAAACACTTGCAAGCACACCTATCAAACTCGCAACAGTGATCAATGCCACTACAGTGAGATCATTTTCTGCCAAAACGTCCAAATTCATAGACCCATCGCTATTCATGAATAAGGATAAGTCCACTCCTAGCCATGTTATACCAATTGCTATTGCCGCCCATGACACAATGCCAGTAAAAAGCACTAGAAGTAGCGTTTGGATAAGCAGCCTCCAAAACGCTCGCAGACGTCTTTCTTCTTTATTCCATAAAATGTTCAATATCATTATTATCTCCTATTAACTGACTTTGAGGGATTCTAATGCCTCTTTTGCTTGTTGCAGTTGCTTTAATACTGCCTGTGGCGCAGTACCTCCGAGAGAGCTGCGCGCCGATACACTTGCCAAAGGAGAAAAAACAGCATATACATCCTCCTCAAAGGTTGGGCATACCTCTTGGAGTACAGCCAAAGGCAATTGTGATATAGATAACCGTCTTTCCATCGTTTCCTGAACAATTTTACCCACGAGGCGGTGAGCTTCGCGAAAAGGAACCCCTCTTTTCACCAAATAGTCTGCCAAATCGGTTGCATACAAACTGTCATCTATAGCGGAGTTCATTCGTTCATCATTTACCTTAAGGGTGAGCACCGCCTGAGTAAGCACCGGCAGTAACAGCATCAGCATATCAAAAGTCTCAAATACCAGCTGTTTATCTTCCTGCAAGTCTTTATCATATGCTGATGGCAGACCCTTCAGGGTACTTAACAAAGCAGTGAGTTTTCCAATTACCCCTGCCGCTTTAGCCCGCGTCAGTTCAAAAATATCGGGATTTTTCTTTTGAGGCATAAGGCTAGAACCTGTTGAAAAAGCGTCCGCTAATTCAAAAAAGCCAAATTCAGCGGTAGTATAGAGTACAATCGCTTCGGCTAAGCGGCTAAGGTGAACCCCAAGCAAAGCTGCGGTGAACAAGAACTCTGCAGCAAAATCGCGATCTGAGACTGCATCAATGCTGTTTGGGGCAGGCAAATCAAAGCCCAATTCAACAGCTAATTGTTGGCGATCAATATCCAAAGGTGTGCCGGCTAATGCACCGCAACCCAAAGGCAGCCAAGCCAAACGGCGGCGTAATTCCTGCAGACGCATCCTATCTCTTAGCAATTGCCAAAAGAAAGATAGCCACCAATGACTAAGCAATATCGGCTGAGCGCGCTGCAGGTGAGTGTAGCCTGGCATAAGCTTTTCCGCATCCCTTTCAGCGCGCGTTATTAATGCCTCTTGAAACTGCTCGATTCCAAGATCAAAACTGGGGAGGTTTCGCATCAGCCACAATCTAAAATCAGTTACCACTTGATCGTTGCGGCTTCGTCCAGTATGCAATTTGCCGGCAGTTTCACCGATAATCTCGCCCAACCTGCGCTCTACCGCAGTATGAATATCCTCATCAGTTTCTTTAAAAGCAAACTGATTCGTTTCAAACTCATTCAGGATTTTTTCCAATCCAATAATAATCTGCTCCAATTCAGGTTGGGTTAATATGCCCGCTCGCTGTAAAGCTCTTGCCCAGGCAATGCTGCCCAAGACATCTTCAGTAGCCATCCGGCGATCAACAGACAAAGATTCATTCAATGCCCAAGCCGCGGCATCCATTTTCTCCTGAAAGCGTCCTCCCCATAACGGCATTTCATTCTCCTTATTAGTCGCGTTTGAAGCGAGAGTAATCCGGTTTGGGCATATCCAAACCAGAGACAGGCAGTCCGTTTAATGCTCTTACTTTCAAGGGCAGCCCAAACAAATGCATAAATCCCTCTGCATCCGATTGATCATAAACATCTTCTTGGCCAAATGTCGCAAAATCTTCGCGATATAGCGAGAACGGACTGCGCCGGCCGGCTGAAATGATATTGCCCTTGTAAAGCTTTAACCGTACATCACCCGTTACAGGTCCTTGCGTGCTATCAAAAAACGCATCCAAAGCCTCCCGCAATGGCGTGTACCATAATCCATTATACACTAGTTCGGCATACTTCGCCGCAACTACATCCTTATAATGCATCGTATCTCGATCCAACACCAAAGACTCCAATTCTCGGTGAGCAGCTAATAGAATTGTGCCTCCAGGTGTTTCATAAACCCCATGGGATTTCATACCGACCAAACGCCCTTCCACCAAATCAGCTCTTCCTATACCATGTTTGCCGCCCAATTCGTTCAATGTCTGAATTAATGTTGCCGGGGACATTCTTTTGCCATTCACAGCTACTGGGTTCCCAGACTCAAAGGATATCTCAACATATTCAGGTTTATCCGGCGCCTTCTCAGGTGATACGGAGAGTTGATACATCTCCTCCTCTGGCTCATTCCAAGGATCTTCCAGAGGTCCCCCTTCATGAGAAATGTGCCACAAATTGCGGTCGCGGCTGTAAATGGATTTTTTTGTTTGGGTAATAGGTATATGGCGGGCTTGGGCATAAGCTATTGCATCCTCACGCGAGCGGATATCCCATTCTCGCCACGGGGCAATAATTGTCAAACGTGGATCAAGAGCAGCAAAAGTGAGTTCAAAACGCACCTGATCGTTGCCCTTGCCAGTTGCGCCATGCGCCACAGCATCAGCTCCAACCTGATGAGCAACATCCACTTGATGTTTCGCAATTAACGGCCGGGCAATAGAAGTACCTAATAGATATTTTCGTTCATAGACCGCACCTGAACGCAGCAACCGAAAGAGATGTTGCTCTGCAAATTCCTCACGCAGGTCTTTGATAATCAATTGACTCGCACCACTTGCTAAAGCTTTTTGCTCTAGCCCGTCTAATTCTTCACCCTGACCGATATCTGCCGTGAAGCATACCACCTCACAGCCATAATTTTCGCGCAGCCAAGGTACAATCACCGATGTATCCAATCCCCCTGAATACGCAAGCACGACCTTTTTTACTGGAACTTTTTTCTTTGGCATTTTATACCTCCTCTTTTGATAAATTTTTAGATAATTAAAACAAAACCCTCCTTGGAAGGAGGGCTATTTTTAATTAAGTAGAAAAAAATTTAATGAACGCGATTACCCGTCCTTCCTACAGCGAAGTCAAATGATAACGACGGATGCGACGGGTAATAACACTTTTCATAGACAGCAGCATTTTATCATAGTTATCCGCTATGGTCAAGGATTACTAGGGAAAAAGCCCATGACATTAACTAACAAACCATGGGAAATTAAACTTTTAGGCAAAACTCCATATAATACTCAAAAAACATCTACTCAAAACTATATCAGGAGATTATAATTTTTATCACAAAACATCCAAGGAGCTCAAAGACAAGATGACAAACACTCTTAACCCTAGTGCACAAAAAGTACAAAATGCTCTTCACGCTTTAGGTGTTAATTGTCAAGTGATTGAAATGCCGGCTTCCACCCGTACAGCTCAAGAAGCAGCTGACGCAGTGGGCTGCCAAGTAGGGCAAATTGTAAAATCACTTATTTTTCGAGGAAAAAACAGCCACACTCCATACTTATTTTTAGTTTCTGGCGCAAACCGAGTCAATGAAAAAAAGATCAGTGAAATGCTGGGCGAGAAAATAGAAAAAGCTGACGCGGACTATGTACGCGAGTATAGCGGTTTTGCTATTGGTGGAGTTCCCCCTGTTGGACACTTGCACCAAATTGGTACTTATATTGATGAAGATTTGTTAAAGTATGCAGAAATATGGGCTGCCGCCGGCACCCCATTTGCTGTTTTCAAGCTTACCCCTCAGGAACTGCTGTCTATTACCCAAGGGAAAGTTATCGCTGTTAAGTAGAATCCTGTTCAGCCTTATCTCGTTTCGGTAGCAGGAGTTTGCTCAGGAGGTAGAAAGCACCACCCACCAAACCAGCTATCATTCCAAAGAGCAGTGATTCGCGGGTTCCAAAGACGGTGTTAACATTGCCTTCAACTTTTGAGGCGATCAGAAAGATTGTTCCGCTTTGTTTGGTCGAGACTTTTGGTGAGATGACCACAAAAGTTCCACCTTGGTCTATGTTCACCTCCTGACGTCCAATCACTACTCGCGCCACTCCTTGATCTACAGTAACATTTCCTTGCGCTAGAATGACACCCGTCGCAGAACAGGTTACCTGTGCCTGATTAGTCTGCAGGATTGCCGCTGCCGCCTGATTCATAGAAAGTTTATCTGCTTGACCTTTAAAGAATCCCCCTTGGCGAACAACGAGATCATCTCCTACGATCGTCTTCGCACCTGCCTGACGTAACGCAATGTTCATTCCGCGTACATTTTTTACACCGCTGAAGGAGATTTCTACCTGATCACCTTTGACCCACTCAATATCCTTTTCACTCTCTTCAACCACATGACTGACTTGGTTTTCTGCTTGATTCTTTTCATTCACATCACTCATACTATCACCTCATTTTCCACTACACATTCCTTATGGCGATGTAAATTCACCACTACCCCTAACACCGCCAAACAAATGCCGAGAGCCACGACAATTACAGCCATCAATGCCGAAGCACCCATTGTTGGGAAAAGCGCTCCTACCATCCAAGGTAGAATCATTGCGCCAAAACTTGCCCCTAAAAACATTAAACCAGTCAATCTAGCACTAAGCTTCATCAGCTGACCAGCAAAGGATACAACCGTAGCAAAAATAGGTCCCGTAAAAAAGCCAAAGCCAACTGTAGTAACCCATAACAACACTAAAGATGTTGGAAATAGCAGCAAAAGAAACGCGCAAAGAAATGCACCTCCAAAAGAAATGGCGATCATCATCAGTGGAGATACTTTAACAGCTGTCGGAATGGCTAATAATCTACCAATAGTAAACGCTCCCCAATATACAGAAGCAAAAATTGCCGCCCCGGCCGGACTTGCTAATTGCTGCATGACAGCATAAGTCGAGATCCATCCTCCATAAGCCACTTCTGTGCCGACATAAAGCCCCAACATCACTGCCAACAATACGACCATGCCATATGGAATCTTCTCGGCTTTATTTTTATTGTCTGTTTCATAAGGCTGTGGGTTAGGCAATCGCAGTAAAACCAAACCGACAGGGAAGATAATCAATGCAATGCTCCAATATGCCCATTGAATGCCGCCAAACTCCTTCAACACTTGGGCAACAATTAAGGGGGAAATAAATGCTCCAATGCCAAAAAAGAAGTGTAAGCCATTCATATAAGGAGCAACCCGTTGGCGATACATCCACACCAATAGGGTATTGCCCCCAATATCTACCATTCCCATCAGACTTCCCAATGCCAAGAAACATAACAGCAAAGCCCAAAGCCAAGGCACCAAAGAAATTAACACCAATAGCAAACTTCCCAAGCAAATTGCTGCACCCATCACCAAATTGCCCGATAGCTTATCGAACAATTTTACTCCGCGCAGAGCAGTTAATATAAACCCAAACTCTCTTACGGTGAAGATAATGCCAAGCGCATTAAGCGGCGTTTTAGTTTGCTCTGCCAAAGCTGGCAAGGTAGGTCCGATGACTGCCAAGCATAATCCCAGAGATATGAATGCAGCATAATAACTACTAGTTACAGCAAGGTTTTTTCGTAATAAAGTCGTCATTTATTGGTTTTCATTAAAGGTAGCGACTACCGTCATTCCCCAACGAAACTTTGGTGAAGCGTCATGTAGTTCTACCTTCACAGTGTATGTTACATCACCCTGTTTTTCCTCATACGTGTCACTGATAGATCGGACAACACCAATAAAGGATTCATCGGGTAACGCATCAGCTTTAATGGTTGCTTTTTGACCAATTTCTATTTTCACCACCTGAATCTCGGTTAAATTGGTTGTTTCTACCATCCAACGCGAGGTATCTGCAAACTGAACAGCCGGTTTTGTAGAAGGGGTTAATTCTCCCACCTTAATATCTAATTTCGACACAATTCCATCAAAGGGTGCCTTCAAGCTCAAATCATCAACCGCTTTCTGGGCTGCTTTAACCTCCCATTCGGCTGCCTTCAGTTTCTTTTCTGCCACTTCCAACTTATCCGGATCAGGTTTGCCATTCAACTTTTGATAGTCGCTTTGAGCCTTTTCCAACTGGGCAGCAGCCAGTGCAACGCCAGCGGATATCTTAATCTGGTTGACAGCAACTTGCAAATCCCCTTCAGCTTTGGTTAGCTCTTCGCGCAATTGGCGAGCTGTGGAGCTCTCTTTCGGCGCTAAAATCAACCCTTTGCATAACGAGGCTGGAATGCACAGTGTCGGCGGCATATCAGGTAAACCTGTACTGTCAATCAAATCACTTTTATATGGCTCATAAGCTTTTCTGGCAGCAGCAACGCGTTCAAGGCTCTTATTGGCTGCCTCAAACAGATCATAAGCTGCTAAACGGGTTGGGACTGTAAAATTATATTGGCGGTGCTGAGCTCGACGCAAGTTCTCAGAGGCGTCCGCAATCGCTTGAAGGGCTTTGGCATTATCTACCCCGGCGTCTTTTAGCACATCATCATAAGCTTGTTGGGCGTCAATTAATTTTTGATGAGCCAAAGCTAATTGAGCATAAGCTGCTTTATCATCCTTAAGTCTTGCAATGACATCCCCTTTCTTCAATGCCTGCCCTTCACGTACAAGAATCTCGCTTACCTCTCCACTTCTGCTAAACGAAAGTGCAACATACTTGATGGGATACAGTTTCCCTTCTGCCACAACAGTACTCAAAAAATCCATGGGTTGTGGAGAGGCGTCCACAATCGGTGCAAGTGTGGGTTCAGGAGCAGGTTTTGGAGAGCATGCAGCAAAAAGCAAGCCTGTTGCTAACCAAAAGAATAGAAAAAGCCTAAGACGCGGCATAATTTTATTCCTTACTCTTGAAGGTTGAGTTTACTGTCATCCCCCAGCGTAATTTGGGGTGGCTTTCAAGCAATTCTACTTTAACCGTATATGTTACATCTCCGCGTTTCTCTTCATAGACTTCAGCGATGGATTCCACTCTGCCTTTTAAAGTTACGTCCGGCAAAGCATCCGGCACTATACTAACTTCCTGTCCTTTTTCAATTTTCACTACTTCAATCTCAGTCAGATTATCTGTTTCTACAATCAACTGTGAATAATCAGCGATGGTGATTACCGGAGATCCAGCATTCACATTCTCACCAACTTTAATATCAATTTTAGCTACAGTGCCGTCAAATGGAGCTGTTACCTGAAGATCATCTAAAGCAGCCTTTGCAGATGCCAATGTGGCCTGGGCGCTTTTCAATTTTGCTTCTGCGGCAGCCATCTTATCAGGATCAGGGCCATTTTTAAGTTTATCATAGTCCGACAAAGCTTTTTGGAGCTCCGCCATTGCCGATTTTTCACTTGAAGCATAGCTGATTCTTAACAAAGCTGTTCGAAAATCACTTTCGGCATCATCCAAAGCTTTCTTCAGCTTCGTTCTTTCAGTCGCTGCTCCATACTGCTCACTTTCATATTTATAAGGTTCATAAGCTTTGCGGGCTTGTTCTAACCTTTCACGCATGAGATCAGCTGCTTCAAACATTTCCAAATTTCTCTGGTTTATGGGCAAATTGAAATAATATAATTGCCGTCCGGCTTCCCGCAGTGCATCATAAGCAGTGGAAATTCTATTAAAAGCATTCGCTTCGTCTAATTTTGCGTTTTCCTTCAGATCTTTAATCGCTTGTTCCGCTAACAACACTGCTTCTTCTGCCTGGGCAACTTGAGCCTGCAAGCTTTCAGATTCCTGCAAACGGGCTATAACATCACCTTTTTTTACTTTAGATCCTTCTTCCACAAGAATGTCACTGACAATACCAGATTTGGTGAATGACAACTTCGCATAATTCACAGGAACCACATTCCCTTCAGCAACAACTTCCCCACTGCTTATGACAGGAGGAATACTAGTTCCCGGCGTGCCGTTAGCTGCTGCGCCAGTATTGTTAGAAGGAGCTTGCCCGCCGCAAGCACTTATGACTGTGATCGTACTAATCAGCAATAAAGCTGATATGATTGTGATGATAAGCTGCTTATTCAAATGTTTCATAATTTATTCATTCTCCTTGCTGTAATAAAGTTACAATCAATAATTTACTCATAAGCTAACACTTCCCGGATGGTTAACCGTGAAGCATTTCTAGCTGGTAAAGCACTTGCCAATACAGAAACAACTGCTACAATAATCAACCACAAAATAAAACCCGTCATTGAAAAAGAAAACTGCAGCGAGCTGTTCAACAATGCGTTTCCTACGACTTGATTAAGGATTAAGGTTATGGGGAATGACATCAATATTCCTATGAGCCAACTCAACAATCCGATCAATAATCCTTCGACAATCACAAGCTGAAGGATCATTCCATCATTAGCTCCTGTGGAACGCATAACTCCGATTTCACGGGTTCTTTCTAAGACATTCATTGACATTGTTCCCATTAAGCCCAACCCCCCTACAACAGCTATCAATACTGCCATAACCAGCAGGAATAAGATTAATACGTCAATCGTTGTTCTCTGCTGACGGCGAAGTTCGGCGCCTGAACTAGCTTCTTCAAGCTGAATGCCCTCTTTTGCAAAGAGCTCTTCAATTTGCTTAATAACGCCCTGCTGAACTGCTTCATCATGGGAAGAAGTTACAATCCGCAATTGAGAAAATTGATCTATTCGATGAGTGATTGCCGCAAGAGCTTCATAATTTACGTATAAAATAGGCTGCTGCATATTGCCGGCAATTTTATATTCACCGATAATTCGCCAAGATGTTTCTTTTTCATTAATTCGGATTATTACTTCATCGCCTATGTTCAAATCCGGCCGTTGTTTTACCAAAGAACCACTCATCACAAGCGCGTTTTCATCCTGCGGTACAAGCCATCGGCCTCTTGCCATAACTGGCTTAATCAATTGTGAATGAGCAGGAGGGGCAATCAAAAAAGCATTTATCGCAGTTTGCTTATCTTGCGAAAGCACCTCTCCGCTGCTGAAACCCCAACCTTCAACGTGCACTACATTGGGAATACTCATAATAAGCGGTTCTAACAATTGAATGCGGTAAGGGCGCACGAGAGATATGTTGACATCAGAGATAAAATAACCCATTGTCTTCTCTATCTCAGTGTTTATGGAATCGCGTACATTAAAGACTCCCATAAAAATTGCACCGCCCAGAGTAAGCGTTGAAAGGGTGAGCAGCAAACGCCCCTTTCTGCGAAAGGTATTTCGCAAGGAAATAATCAAAGGACGTGAAATTCCCTGAATATTTTCAATGATTCGGTCAAGGGTACTTTGCTTAAATACTTCTTTTGCTAACCCATAATCACTGATAGCTTCTCGTACGGTTATCTTTACACCTTTTATAACCGGCACCGCCGAAGCCGCCATAGGAACAAATAACGCAACAACAATCTGCAAAATCAATGCTTCTTTAGGAATGCGCATTGAACCGACATTAAAATTCAGCAAACCTGCTATTGGTTGCGTGATCGAATAACCTAAAACGGTTGATAAAGGCAGCGCCAAAATAAACGCAATAATCCCAAATATGAGCACCATCACAAAATACATAGCTGCGATTTGGGATGTTTTGCCACCCACAGCTTTCATCATGCCAATGTAGCGGACGTGCTGCGAAAGCAAAGCTGAAATGGTATTGATAACTAAAAAGGTGCTTAGAAACACAGCCAACAAACCTAAAAAGCCCATTAAATAACCCAAGGCTTGAGTAATATCCGTCGCCCAATGGCGTCCGGGTCTTCCAACAAACGTAAAAACTACCCTGCGCCCACTTTTCTCAATTTTATTTTCCACTTCTTTGGCAACAGCTTTCACATGGGCTTCATCTCTTTTATTTTCTGCCACAGTAAGATAAACCGTATTAAAGTTGCGGCTACCGCCAAGCCATTCCATTGTATCTGGGTTTACATACGCGCTTGCCATATTAGTAAAAATAAATGGCGGTGAGGCTATGTTATAAACAATATCGGCGATCTTCAATTGGCGGGTGCGGCCTTTCTCAAATTCTACAGTAATTGTGTCACCCGGCTTTGCCTGCAAGGCACCCATAGCGGAACGTTCTAAATAAATCTCATATTTATCTAATGGTTTTAAGCTGCCTTTACCATCTTTCGTGTTGGGACGGACACGATCGATCTTCATCTCGCTAAAATCCTCAACTGCCGTAAAAAGAATGGTTACTTTTTTACCGTCAGCAGTAGTGATTCGTCCCTGCAAGGAGCTAAATCCTTCCAGTTCACCTATTCCTTTAACACTTTTCAACGCATCTATTAAGGATTGATCGAAAGGAGTTGCAACATAAATAGCTGCACTATGTGGATTGATGGACTGATAATCGGCATCCATATCCCCCAGCAAAATAATAAAGGCGGTACTTACAAAACCCACTGCAAAAACCCCTACTGCAATGGAAAGCACCACTAACAAAGTGCGTACCTTGTTGCTCCACAAATCGGCGAAAACTTTTCGCCAGCGAACACCTAACATGTTTACTCCGCAGAACGAAGACTTATATTTTCCGAAATGCGTGTATCAACTATTTCTGACAGTACCATGCGTGTGGTCTGCGATTCCGCCATCAGCTCATTGAAAACCTCTTGCCCAAAAGCGATCACCTCAACCGAGGAATCGCGGGCAGCGCGTACTCGGGCTACGTTTCTGCCACCACCCATCATGAGCTCTACTTCACCAAAGTATTGTCCCGGGCCTAATCTCGAGACAACCACATCAGTCTGCCCCTCACGCGGCAGGGTTACTTCAGCATACCCTTTGGTGATGATATAGAAGCGATTTCCAATATCTCCTTGTTCTACGATAATAGCCCCCGGATCATATACCAAAGGCTCAACACCGCGCGACACTTTCAACATCTGCTGATGGGTTAGGGTGGGCAAAGCCTTAGCTACATACTCATTGACAATCTCCCCATCCGCGATTAGCACTGTCCGAGTGGCGCGTTTGGCAAGACTGCTATCATGAGTTACCATGAGAATGGTTTTTCCGCGCTCAATTAATTTCTCAAAGAGAGTGAACACACCTTCCGCTGAACGTGAATCTAAGTTACCCGTCGGCTCATCAGCAACAATAATGGGAGGATCATTTGCCAATGCACGTGCAATAGCGGCGCGTTGCTGTTGCCCCCCTGATATTGCTGAAGGCAACTTATACGCATGATCTTCCAACTCCACCTGACGCAACAATTCCATTGCACGGTCTTTCCGCTCGCGTGGATCATATACATTGCAAAAATCCATCGGCAGCATGACGTTTTCCAGCAAAGTTAGCATGGGCAGCAACTGGAAGAATTGAAAAACAATGCCCATATTGCGGCCGCGCCATTCTGCCAGCTGATTTTCACTTAATTTATGCACTGCCACATCACCCACATAAACCTCTCCGGATGTTGGACGGTCAATGCCCGTGATCATATTAATCAATGTCGTTTTACCGCTGCCGGATTTTCCTACAACGGCAATAAATTCACCTTCTTTAAAGTCCGCATCAATACCCTTCAGAACAGTAAAATCGCCGGCTGCATTTGAAAATACTTTTACCAGCTTGCGCAAACGGATCAACGAGCCATCTTTCGATTGCGCTTTTTCTAAATAAGACGTCCCGATTTCTTCTGCTTTATTTTTAAAAATTTTTGACAACATAAGCACCCTTCCCAATGAATAGAGCTTTTCAACAGGCTAGACTTCTTATTATACACCATTCTTCAACTTATTTACTGCTGTTCAGGGGATTTTTACATCTTGTTAATAAATTAATCAAGCTTACGTTTTTGCTTTAATAAAGTATATCTTCAATAGAGATGATCTCACCATCCAAAATATGAATGGTTTTAGTAAAATGGGCTGCTAACGTGTTGTCATGTGTAGCCATAATGATCGTCTTTCCCTCTTGGAGTATCTCCTCGAACACTTTCATGATAGCTGCTGCTGTTATTGAATCTAGACTGCCGGTTGGTTCATCTGCAATTAAAATAGGTGCATTATTAGCTAGAGCGCGTGCGATGGCTACTCGCTGCTGCTGCCCGCCCGAGATTTGAGAGGGGTATTTCAAGGCATGTTCACCAATCTGCATTCGTTGAAGAAGGTTTAATCCCCACTCTACAGAACGCACAGGATGATAAGAACCTAAAAAATCAATGGGAAATAAAACATTATCTATCAACGTCAATGAAGCAAGCAATTGAAAAGATTGATAAATAACCCCAATATACTTGCCTCGCCATTTTGAACATTCCGTTTCGTTCATTTTATGTAAAGCACCGCCGCACACATATACTTCTCCGCTAGTTGGCTTATCTACACCACTGATCATATTCAGCAAGGTAGATTTTCCCGCACCCGATTTGCCCAACACCCCTACAAACTCGCCTGCCTGAATTTCTATATTTATATTCTTTAATGCCTCAACTTTATTCTCACCTACCTCATAGGTCTTATTAACCCCCTTCAGTACAATAATGGGCATTTCTTTAGCGTGATTTTCTTTTATTGTTTTCTGTTCAACTCCGATTATTATATCATTCATAAGCCAACACCTCACGGATAGTTAAATTCGCTGCTTTTCTGGCTGGCACAAAACTCGCGCCTATTGCTATCACGCTGATCATCAATAACCAAATCACATAACCGCTCGGAGAAAATGCCGCCCTTAAAGGAGAATTTACCAAAGCCAATCCAAAAACATAAGATAATATATAGGTTAAGGGTAAAGCCAGCAGTACACCAATCAACCAACTTACTAAACCAATAACTAACCCCTCAGCTATTACCATGAGGTAAATCATTCCATCCGAAGCACCAATGGATCGCATCACCCCAATTTCTCGAGTACGATCCATTACATTCATACTCATCATCCCAGTTAAGCCTAACCCTCCAACTGCAGCAATTAATACTGCCATAATCAATAGTGCCAAAACTATGGCATTCATGGAAGCGATCATCCCAGAAAAGAATTGGGTACGCGTGATTATTTGATTAACGGGAATGCCAGCCTTTTCTAATATTTCATCCATAATCGTTAGCACCTTTTTTTCCGTTTCGCCATCATGATGAGCCAACAAAGCTCGGAAACTGGCTGCGCGCCCGCTATCATGCCTCACCTTCTCTAAATATTCATTGTTTGCATAAACAATTGGTGCAGCCATCATTCCAGCAATCTGATAGTTGCCAACGATTTCCCACTTCGTTTCAACTCCATCTATTTTTATCACCACCTCATCCCCAATTTTGATTTCAGGTCTTTCCTTCAGCAGGTGATTGCCGACAACCAAAGCGTTTTCGTCATCCGCTTCTAACCACCTTCCCGCAGTTATTACTGGTTGGATCAGTTTTGAATGAGCTGGTGGAGCAATAATCACAATTTCTGTTGAGGTTTTCTTATCACTGGTCAATAACTGAGCCGAACTTATTCCCCAGCCTTCCACTTCCACTACTTCCGGAATAGATAGAAGCATGGGTATTATTAATTCTTTCCGATAGGGATGTGATAGGGTAACCGTTACATCAGCTAAATAATAGCCAGATACATCATCCATCATCACGTCAATAACTGACCAAAGATTGAACACCGAGATGAAAATTGCACCTGCTAATACAAGAGTTGATAAAGTAAGAATCAGCCGTCCTTTGCGCCGAAAGGTGTTGCGCAAGGATATTAGCAAAGGGCGCGGCAGTAAGCGTATCTTTTCGACCATCCGATCAATAACGCCTGAGTTCCAACTTTTAGCAATGCCATAATTAGCGATTGCTTCAGTTATTGTAATTCGCGTACCATTAATAAGCGGATAAAGAGCTGTAATAAATGGGATAAAAAACGCTACAAAAAGTTCCAAACCTATGGAAATGGGCGGTACTCGAAAAGGCTTTAAGTTGAAATTAAAGACTTGGCTGATCATTTTTGCAGCTACATACCCTAGCGGAGCTGAAAGCGGAGCAGCTATAACAAAAGCCAATAACCCAAACGCAAACACTAACAGCAAATAAATTCCACTGATTTGCCCTGAACTGCCTCCATTCAATTTCATTATGCCAATTTGCGGAATATGCTGTCCCAAACGAGCAATAATGGTATTGACCACTAAAAATGCACTGAGAAGCACCGCCAGCGCGCCGAGAAAACCTAACAGCATGCCAATTGCCAATGTAAAATCGCTTGCATAATGGCGCCCCGGTTGAAAAATATACGTACTATAGACTTCTATTCCGCTTTTTTGAATTTTTTCTGCCACAGCTTGGGCTACTGACTCAACAAATTGCTTATCTGTTTGCCGCTCAGTTACATTGAGATATACCTGATTATAAGCACGCACACCTCCTAACCACTCCATGGTATTTAAATTCACATAAGCACTCATGCGATTGGTGAATATATAAGGTGCGGCTGTAACATCATGGACAATCGCAGCAACCCGTAAAGATCGTTTGCGACCATCCATTAATTCCACTTCTAAAGAATCACCAGCTTTCAGGTTGGGAAGCGCCAGCAGCGCAGAACGCTCAATGTAAATTTCTTTGTCTTTTAATTCCGGCGGCGTTGTTTGATCCGTCATACGCAAACGGTCTATTTGCATTTCTCCAATTTTTGGCACCGCAAGAATAGTCATTGAAACTTTCTTTCCAGGCGCGGTCTTTACTCTAACTGATAATGCACTGCGTCCCTCTACTTGCTTTACATAAGGTACCTTGCTGAGCGAATTTAATAACTCCTCATTGTATGGTGCACAAGCAATGATCGCTCCATGTGGGTTTACTGATTGATAGTCTTCGTCCATATCTGCCAGTAAAATTGTAAAAGCAGTGCTGACAAAACCTACGGCAAACACCCCAATAGCTATGGACATGACAACTAAAAAAGTGCGCGTTTTATTCCCGTTTAGGTCTTGCAATATTTTTCGCCAGCGCGGCCGCATTCGTCTTCTCGGTATTTCCATCAATAAATCCGCTCCTTAATTTGAAGATGGGGCAGAGCTTGGGTAAGCTGCCGCAGCATCTTTTCCAATAAGTTGTGGAGCTGCAACTGCTCATTTTCCTCCAAGCCGGCTAAAAATATTCCAGTTAGATCAACGGTTGAACTGATGAGGTTTTGAAAAAGCTCTTGACCTTCATCAGTTAGGTATAGCCACCAGTTGCGACGATCATTTTTATCTTGCTCGCGATACAACAAGCCATTTTCGACGTACTTCTGCACACATAGGGAAGTCATCGCCGGGCTGATCTCCATCTTTTCTGATAGTTGGCGCGAAGTCATCGGAGCATATAGCCCCAATATCACCAACATCCCTAAATCTTGAATGCTCAAGGAAGGCTGCAGATGAAAAACCTTGCGTTCAATCTCCTTTTCATAAGCCCGGGTTATGTTAAACAGCGAATGTACAAGCCGCAGGCATTGATGATCTGATAATCTCATATCACTCCTTAGATTAATATTTTACCAATTAAATGATTAATTATTTTAATCATTTAATAACTAAACTTTTAAAAGTATAAATTATTTTCTTCATAAAGTCAAGCTCTATCCTTCACTCGGATTGATAGATTAAAATATCCTAGAAATAGGCAAGTTTAAGTCTGCTATATAACTTCTTCTCGATATAAATAAAAAAAGGAAACCCTTCTGCTGAGCTTCCTTTGAAATGTGTGGTTTTCCTTATGGAATAGGATTAAGCAACGATCACGTCTTTTTCGTACCACGCAGACGCGGATCAAAAATATCCCTTACAGCATCACCCAGCAAATTCCAAGATAACACAAAAAGCAATAAAGTAATTCCTGGATAGACAACGATATACCAATAGTCATCCAACTCAGTAATCCAATTGCGGGCAAAGGCAATAATTTGCCCCCAGTCTGCATAACCCACTTCAACACCTACCCCAAGGAAACTTAATGCCGCAAATGAAAGAACCACTGAACCAACATCCATCGAAGCCCACACCAATGTTGGGAAGATAGCATTCGGCAGAATATGCAACAATAGAATACGGCTGTCTTTAGCGCCAATTACACGCGCTGCCATCACATAATCGCGTTCACGCACTGAAAGAATATCGCCGCGAATAAGACGCGCATAACCCATCCATCCAAAAGAGATCAAAGCGATGATCGCAGGAGCTAAGCTTTTACCAATCAAAGGCGTAAGCACAGCTGAAAGCGTCAATGCTGCTACAAGATAAGGAAATGCCATGAAAATATCAGTTATTCTCATCAGAATCATATCAACCATTCCGCCATAAAATGCGGCTACTGAACCGATGAATAAACCTATGACAAGCATTGCCAAGGTTACGACAATGCCTACAAAAAAAGCAGTGCGGGTTCCCCAAACAATGCCGTAAAAGATATCCCATTGCCCACTAGTCGTACCAAGTACGTGCACCCATTGTTCTGATCCAGTAAGTGGTTTAAGCCAAAAAGCTTTAGGCGGAGGAAACCGCGTCCATGGCGACATAGGCGGTTTGGGGTTAGGACTAAAGCCATCACGCGGTATTGTATATGGGTCATCCGCATGCAAAGGAGGAGCTATTATTGGAGCAAAGATAGCCACCATCACAAATACGGCCATGATAAGCATTCCAATCATTGAAAGAGGGTTTGTTCTTAAACCTTTTAAGAACAAGTAACCTTCCATGCCAAACCAACGCACGATAGTTGGCGTTGGGCGAATGGCATATTCCTCAGCCAATGCTTGCTCACTCAGAACTTGTTGCTGGTCTTTTTCCTGATGATTGGAATTTTGATTAGGTACTTTATTCATAGCCTTCTTCACTCCAAGGTAACTCGTGGATCAATGAAGATATACAAAATATCAATAACTAAATTCGACAAAATAAGGATCAACCCATTCAATAAAATAAACCCAAGTGTAGTAATCACATCAAGCTGAACAGCTGCTTCTGCTACAGCGGAGCCAATGCCGGGGTAATTGAACACCGTTTCAGTAATAACGACGCCGTTTAACAGCATGATTACAGAAAAGCCGGCAGTCGTTACAACAGGAATCAGCGCATTAGGTTTAGCATGGGTATTAATAACAACCTTCTCCGCTAATCCTTTAGCCCTTGCTGTAATAATATAATCCTGATGCAGTGTTTCCAACATGGAAGAGCGTGTAACTCTCAGCAATAATGCCCAGTCAACATAAGCCAGCGTAATAATGGGCAAAACAAGATGACGTAGGGCATCAATAAAAATATCCAGTCTCCCATTGAGGAGAGAATCTATGGTGTATAAGCCAGTATAAGTAATAAAAGAATTGCTCATCACTTCTTTTACTGCCCAATCCGAGAGCCGGCCAGGCAAGAAAAGCCCCAATTTAGCATAAAAGAACATCAATACTAATAAACCAAACACAAACGTCGGAAAAGACCACCCCACAATACTGAAAACTCTTGCCAGTTGGTCTATCAACTTATTATGATGAACTGCAGAGAGAACACCTAAAGCAATGCCTCCACCAACAACAGGGAAAACAGCCCAAAGCGCCAGCTCAAGGGTTGCCGGAAAGCGGCGGGCAATCATCTCGCTGATATACTGTTTGCCCGACTGCGAGTAGCCCAGTTGGCCGCGTAAAATACCGCCTACCATTTCCCCACTGATAGGATCGCGCCTTCCAACCAGCCAGTTCCAATATTGAAGAGTTATTGGGCAATCCAGACAATACTGCTTAATTGCCGAATCCCAAGCTGCTTGGTTGCGAGGCAAGTCTCTCATCCACAACGATGCTCGCTCAACCGGGGTAAGGAATTGGATAAACAAAAATACCAATACGGTAGCCCCAAATAAAGTAAAAGGAATGAGCAGCAAACGCCTAAGAATATAACGCCACATATCAACCTCTATAATTGCAATGAATCCCCTTCCTCTTCATGAAGAGGAAGGGGATAAAAACCGAGAGCTGCATTTTACTCTTTTGAGTATGCGTAGAAATAATATTCATTGGGGTAAATTGGGTTGTAATAGAAACCCTTTACCCAGCGCTGCTCATACCAGCGTGTGGTTGGAATACCAAGTCGGATAGCCAATACATTCTCATAGTCCATATCCTGCAGCTTCTTGTATATTTCAGCTCGCTTTTGCGGATCGGATTCGGCTACACCCGCAGACACCAATTCTTTAAATTGAGCTATAAGCTCAGCAGGAATATTTTGGCGTACTGCGTAATCTCCTACTAAGAAGGGTTGCACCCAGTTATGCGAGTCATGAATATCTTCTTGCCAACCGCTAATGAACAATGGCAAGCGTTTGTTCTTTTGCGCGTCATTAAAAGCTGGCCAAGGCAGAGCAAGCACTTCAATTCTATACTTCGGATCAACTTGCTGCCAATTGGATTGCATAATTTGAGCAACTGTTTGGCGCACCATATTACCCGAGTTGTAAGCTAACTGGAAGCGGAAACCATTCTTTGCCACCTCGCCATTCCATGCCTGTTCGATTTCTGCTTTGCATTTTTCCAAGTCAAAGGAATACTTTTTCCCTTCTGGATCCCAACCAAGAGCGCCGGGGATGAGCACACCAACACCTTGAACAGCTTCGCCATTTAAAGCTTCAGCAATATAAGTATCCCAATCAAAACAATAGTTAAAAGCTAAACGGACATGCTTATCTTGGAAGAAATCAGGTGGAATGCCATTTCCATCTAGTTTTCCGCTGCCAATATAAGGATTGCCGCCTTCAACATTGACGTTGAAGTTAAACATTGCATCTGCGCGTGTTACTCCCGGTGCTCCTTTATATAACCTTAATGGTTGATCAGGGGTATCACTTGGATGACAATCATAATCGTTCGTAGAGCTGTTATACTCACAGAGCTCTCCAACTAGGGGATCGATCTGGGCAACATTGAGCATATCCACGGTGGTAAAATCAGCATCCCCAGCTTTCATCATCGCTAAGCGTGTTCCCCATTCTTCAATGTTTTTAATGATAACACGCTCAATCTTCGGGATGCCAGACGGACCTCCTTCCCAAGCCGGCTCAGTTCGCCAATAATTCTCATTGCGCACCAAGATAATCTCTTCGCCCGGCGTCCATGACTCTAATTTATATGGGCCGGTGCCATTCATCTTATCCCTTAATGGGGTGTTTTCGGATGTGCGGGCATAATGATTTTGCCAAGTAGCGCAGTCCCCATTCCACGCACCTTGCTCGATAGCCCATTTTTTATCAATAACAGAACTCACCTGATGAGCTAGGGTAGCAATAAACGGTGACCAAGCTTGTTCTAGATTGAAGGTTACTGTCCCAGCTTCATTATCCGCCTGAATCTTTTGCTTCGTCAGCTCGCATACTTCTTGCAAAATTTTTGGATCAACCTTTGCTAACGCTTCGGGATCATCCACAGGGGCTTCTTCAAGACCAGCTTTTGCCGCCACAAGTTCAGCTACATCATAAATGCCAACCCCATAAATCGGTTCTGTAAGCAGCAGTTGAGGTGAAAAAGCAGAACCCTGCAGCAACCCGCGCTGGAACGAATATGCCACATCCTCAGGGGTCAGTTCATCTCCATTATGGAACTTCACTCCTTTGCGAATGGTGAAAGTGTAGGTTTTTCCATCTCCCGAGACTTTCCATTCAGTAGCCAACTGAGGTACAAAATCAACTGGGCTTTGACGCTTAAACGTAACCAGAGTCTCATACACTTGAAAGATCACTAATCCCCCAGCTGTTTCGTAGTCCAAGGCAGGATCAAGGTTTTCCGGATCGCCATACGTTGTATATACCATTGTTTTAGGATCTTTGGATTTAAATTCTTTGACCTCTGGTGTTGCGGTAACGACAACAATTTCTTTTTGAGGTGCGCAAGACGACAGAACAATGCTTGTGACTATCAGCAAACTCATAAAAATAAACAACAACCGTTTCATAGAACACTCCTCCTATAGAATATAATGATTTTTACTGCAACCAATTTGTTTTAAAAAGCACTCGGTTCAAGCCCATGGCGAGGAATTTGTGCTTTTACCGAATAGCCTTTTCAAACCGCATGACATGCTACCCAATGTCCAGCTGAAATCTCTCTCCACTCCGGTACTTCTTGCTTGCATACATCCATTACAATGGGGCAGCGAGGGTGAAACCGACAACCGCTGGGAGGGTTAGCCGGGCTCGGTACATCTCCTTCCAAAATAATGCGTTTTCTCATTCGTTCTTTTAACGGATCGGGTATGGGCACTGCCGACAGCAAAGCTTGGGTATAGGGATGTGCAGCATGCTCATAAATTTCATCCCGATCAGCTAGCTCCACCATTTTGCCTAAATACATAACCGCAATGTGATGCGAAATGTGCCGAACCATGCTTAAGTCATGAGCAATGAATAAATAAGTAAGATGATACTTCTCCTGCAAATCCTGCAGCAAATTGACAACTTGTGCTTGAATAGAGACATCCAACGCTGCAATCGGTTCATCACAAATAATGAATTGCGGTTGAAGGGCAAGAGCCCGAGCAATACAAATCCTTTGGCGCTGCCCTCCCGAAAATTCATGCGGATAGCGATTGGTGAAATAGGGATTTAGTCCTACCAACTTTAACAACTCTTGAATCCGCGCTACTCGTTCTTGATGAGTTCCTATCTGATGTACGATCAAAGGTTCTGCAAGAATGCTTCCCACGGTCATACGCGGATTAAGCGATGCATATGGATCTTGAAACACCATTTGCATGTTGCGTCGGAATTTTCTTAGTTCCTCTCCATGCATCGCGGTTAATTCCTGCTCACCATAGAACACTTTGCCCTTAGTAGCCTGATATAGCTGGATAATGGTTCTGCCTAAGGTCGTTTTCCCGCAGCCGCTTTCTCCCACTAAGCCTAAGGTTTCCCCTTGGTAAATATTAAAAGATACATCTTCGACTGCTTGAATAGAACCTACCTGACGTCGAAAAACAACTCCTCGTTTAATTGGAAAGCCTTTAGTCAAATGCTCAACGCGAATCAAGATTGGTTTTTGCTGTTCAGTCATCTTAACCTACCTGTATGAACATCCACCCAACAAGCAATCCGCCTTCCATCGCGTTTTTCTAAGGGAGGCATTTGCTGCATGCAAATTTCCTGCTTGTACCTGCAACGCGGTGCATAGGGGCATCCTTTCGGCAGATAGATAAGATCCGGCGGCAAACCAGGTATGGTCTCCAAGCGACTCCCTGTAACTCGATCCAGCTTAGGCAAAGCCCGCAGCAATGCAGCTGTATAAGGGTGCAGCGGTTCCGCGTATAACATTTCTATTGGTGCATCTTCCATTATGTGCCCAGCATACATTACGATTACTCGATTTGCCAAACCAGCTACTACTGCCAAATCATGAGTGATCCAGATTAGGGTCATCTTAAATTCATCACGCAAACGCTTGACTAATTCCACAATTTGAGCTTGGATGGTTACATCCAAAGCAGTTGTCGGTTCATCTGCAATTACCAATGGAGGATTGCAAGCTAAAGCCATCGCGATCATTACCCGCTGCCGCATACCTCCTGAAAATTGATGCGGGTAATCCTTAAGCCTAAGACGCGCTTCAGGAATGCCTACCATCTGAAGCAATTCTTCAGCCCGTTCGCGGGCTTGCTGTTCGGTAAAGTTCAAATGAACTCTTAATGGTTCCATCAATTGAAAGCCAATGGTCAATACAGGGTTGAGAAATGTCATAGGATCCTGAAAAACCATTGCCATTTGCCTGCCGCGCAAGTGCTGCATTTCTTCTTCAGAAAGCTTAGTCAGCTCTATATCAAAAAAGCGGATGGATTCGGCTTGAATCTTGGCAGGAGGTTGAGGCAGCAAACGCATAATCGAAAGCATAGAAACGCTTTTACCGCAGCCACTTTCCCCTACAATACCCAGCGTTTCACCTTCATTAACATCAAACGAGATGCCATTTACTGCATGAACTACTCCTTCATCAGTACGGAAAGTAGTGGTGAGTGAATTTACGGATAAGCAAATTTTTTGCATAGAAAAGCGTTTCTCTCTAATTTGATAAGCTTAGTTAATTATACTATGAAAAATGAAGTCTCTCAAAAAGAGAAAATCAAGTAAAATATTGCACTAGTTGAATAATAAAAAATTCCATCCATCAAGGAGAAAAAATATGCCGATACGCATTCACCCTACAGCGGAAGTATCACCTCAAGCAAAAATTGGCGATGGCTCAGCCATTTGGAATCATGTGCAAGTACGGGAAAACGCCAGCCTAGGCGAAAACTGTATTCTCAGCAAAGGCGTCTATATAGATGCTGGGGTTTCGATTGGAAATAATGTTAAGATCCAGAACTACGTTTCTGTTTATCACGGGGTAACTATTGAAGATGGAGTATTCGTCGGACCTCATGTTTGCTTTACCAATGACTTGCGTCCGCGTGCCGTGAACCCGGACGGCTCGTTAAAAAGCGCAGACGATTGGGTGCTTTCAAAGACTTTGATAAAACGCGGTGCAGCTATTGGGGCTAATTCCACTATCATTTGTGGTACAACAATTGGAGCATGGGCAATGATCGGTTCTGGCAGCGTTGTCAGCAAAGATGTGCCCGATTACGGGTTAGTTTGGGGCAACCCTGCCCGCTTGCATGGTTTTGTTTGTCCCTGTGGTGAACGGCTTGAAAAAGAAAGCCAAAATGAGCAGTTTGTCATTGCCCGCTGTCCAAAATGCAATCAAATTATTCAAATCCTAAAAACTGATTGGGAGAAAATTCGATGATTCCTATTGCAAAACCTTTGATCGGTGAAGAAGAAAAAAAAGCAGTTATAGAAGTACTTGAATCCGGCGTAATTGCCCAAGGGCCGCGCGTAAAAGCCTTTGAAGAAGCTTTCGCAAAAATGTGCGGAGTGGAACATGCCATCGCAACCACATCGGGTACAACAGCTCTCCACACAGCCATCCTAGCCCATGGAATAGGGGATGGAGATGAAGTCATTACTTCTCCATTTACTTTTATTGCTTCTGCCAACAGCATTTTATTTGTGGGGGCAAAGCCTGTATTTGTGGATATTGACCCAATTACGTTTAACATCAATCCCGCTCTCATTGAGAAAGCCATCACACCGCGTACCAAAGCTATCATGCCAGTTCACCTCTTTGGGCTCAGCTGCGATATGGACGCGATCCTTGCCATTGCCAAGAAACACAATTTAGTAATCATTGAGGACGCCTGTCAAAGTCATGGGGCAATGTATAAAGGCAAAAGAGTAGGGTCTTTTGGCACCGGCACATTTTCCCTTTACCCAACGAAAAACATCACCTCCGCAGAAGGGGGAATGATTACCACCAATGATGAAAAATTAGCAGAGGAATGCCGCATTATCCGTCAGCACGGAATGAAACGACGCTACTATCACGATGAGCTTGGTTTCAACTTCCGCATGACCGATGTTCATGCCGCCATTGGCTTAGCACAACTCCACAAGCTAGAACAATTCAACGCTGCTCGCCAGAAAAATGCCGCCTATCTGAGTGCTCATTTGAAAGGGGTCATCACCCCTACTGTCCCTGAAGGTTATGTGCATGTATTTCATCAGTACACCATCCGTGTGCCAAACGGAAAGCGCGATGCCTTAGAAAAACACTTAAACGAAAAAGGGATCGGCACAGGAATATATTACCCTGTACCAATTCACAAACAAAGTTATTATGTAGAAAAATTGCACTACAACCAAACCCTGCCAGAAGCTGAAAAAGCCGCTGCCGAAGTGCTTTCTCTGCCTGTGCACCCTGCTCTCACCCAAGCAGATTTGGAAGCCATCGTCCAAGCAGTTAATGAGTTTATGGCATAAAGGCTAAGGAGAGGGATCATGAAAGTTGCCGTTATTGGTGTTGGTTCTATGGGCAAGAATCATGCCCGTATCTATAGCGAGCTGCCACAAGTAGAATTATGTGCCGTTGCTGACAGCCAAATTCAAGTGGCTGAAAAAGTCGCAGCTGCCTACAGCGTACGCGCTTATTCCGATTACCGTCAGCTGCTTGAAAAAGAAAAACCTGATGCTGTATCTATTGCCGTACCTACCGCCCTTCATGAGGAAGCAGCTCAGGCAGCTTTTGAGGCAGGCACTCACGTGCTCGTTGAAAAACCTATCGCTTCAACTCGCGAAGGTGCACTGCGCATCATCAACGCTGCAAAAAATGCTAAAAAGAAACTGATGGTAGGCCATGTCGTGCGTTTCAACCCTGCTATTCAAGCATTGAAACAGCGGCTGCAAAACGGTGAATGTGGACGCATCTTCCAGCTTCTGTGCCGCCGCGTTGGACCCTTCCCCGCCCGCATCCGCGATGTCGGAGCTGTCATTGACCTCGCTCCTCATGACCTTGACATTATGCGTTTCATTATAGAACAAGAACCCCTGCGACTTTTTGCCGAAATTGAGCAGCGCATCCATACGGATCATGAGGACTTAGTTTTCGGTTTGCTTCGTTTCCCCAACAGCATTACAGCCGCCTTAGAAATCAACTGGCTTACGCCGGTTAAGGTACGTGAAATTTTTGTCTTGGGTGAAAAAGGATTATTCAAAGTGGATGACTTAACCCAGGATCTGTATTTTTACGAGAACGCTCAAGCAAGCGATATGCTCTTCTCTGACTTGCGCACCCTTAAAGGCGTTAGCGAAGGTACAATGATACGCTTTGCTTTGCAGCGCTATGAACCCCTTAAAGCAGAAATTCAGGCTTTTGTGAACGCAGTCATCAACGATACACCTGTCCCTGTCAGTGGTGAAGATGGCTTAGCCGCATTAAGTCTTGCTCTATCCCTCATCGAATCGGGACAGCAGCATAAAGTTATTGAGGTTAGTAATGGAAGCTCCAGCTATACATGAAAATCATCTTGCATTATCGAATCTAAAGCAGAATATTGAATCAAAACAAGCAAAATTAGCTGTTATCGGGCTAGGATATGTTGGGCTGCCCGTTGCCTGCATGTTTTCTGATGCCGGCTTTGACGTTTTAGGTGTAGAGATTATCCCAGAAAGAGTAAACAAGATTAACCAAGGCATTTCACCAATTGAAGGCAAAGAGCCCGGCTTGGCAGAGCTTTTGGCTAAGGTTGTAAATAACGATAAACTTAAAGCCACTACCCAATATGATGCTTTGAGCAGCCGCGATGTTATCCTCATTGATGTCGAAACACCAGTGGATGAAAACAACATCCCGCGTTACGAGGCGCTGCGCTCTGCGCTCAACAGTTTAGCCCCTCACCTCAAGCAGCATGCCTTAGTGATCATTGAATCCACTATTGCACCAGGCACTATGCGAGAGGTAGTGCTGCCTATACTCGAAGAAAAGAGCGGCAAACGCGTCAATCAAGATTTCTTTTTAGGCAATTGCCCCGAACGAGTGATGCCCGGCAAGCTTCTGAGCAATTTGCGTTCTCTTAGCCGCGTAGTCGGCGGAAACACTCCTCAAACAGCTGAAGCGATGATCAGCCTCTATCGTCATATCGTCCAAGCCGATCTTGATCCGACAGATTGTGTTACCGCCGAGATTGTGAAAACAGCTGAAAATGCTTACCGGGACGTACAAATTGCCTTTGCCAATGAATTAGCTTTGATTTGTCAGGCACTCAACAGCGATGTGTGGCGCGTGCGCGAGTTGGTCAATAAAAGCCCAGGTCGCAATGTTCATTTGCCCGGCGCCGGTGTGGGTGGGCATTGTATTCCCAAGGACCCTTGGCTGCTGGCTTATGGCGTAAAAAACAAACAGCTGCCGCTTCATCTTATCCCCGCAGCCCGTCATATCAACGATCATATGCCCCTAGAAGTAGCCAAACTCCTTCAGCATGCTCTGGCAACTTGCAAGAGAAGCCTTCAAGGTTCCCGCATCCTGGTTTTAGGGTACGCCTATCTAGAAAATTCTGATGACGACCGCAACAGCCCAACAAAAACTCTCATTGACTATTTACAAAAAGAGGGAGCAGAAGTTGCTGTACACGATCCATTCATTTCTCCATACAAAGGACATGTTATTCATCTTGCTGAAAATGCTCATGCTGTCGTCCTCATGGTTGCCCATAGTGAGTACCTAACGCTCGACTTAGACCGGCTAAGGACAGTTTTGCGCCTGCCAATTTTCATTGATGGACGCGGGGTTTTCGCTCATCATCCTCTGGACGAAGAGGAATGGATTTACCGCTGCTTAGGCAAAGGAAATGATATATAAACCATTAAACAAGCAGCACCTTCAGATAAGGATAAACTGATGCAAATTGCTACCTCACCGTTGAGCTATTTTTTATTCTCTTTTGCTCTTGCCCTTGGGGCAGTAATGTCGCCGGGACCTGTTTCTGCAACTGTCGTAAGTCAAAGCCCAAATCGAGGCTGGATCGTAGGCCCACTCATCTCAAGCGGACATGCTATCCTAGAATTGATGCTTGTTTTTTTAATCACCTTCGGGCTTTCTCAAACGTTGCAGCAACCGCTGATTCACACCATCATTGCCATCCTTGGAGGAGTACTCCTCATTTGGATGGGAGGCAATTTTACCTATGGAGCAATCAGCGGCAAAATGCGCCTGCCAACAAAAAACGATCACGAGCAGCCTATGCAGTACATGAAAATTATATCTCTTGGCATGCTTGCAACACTCAGCAATCCTTTTTGGTATGCTTGGTGGGCAACCGTCGCATCGGCTTACCTTGCCCAAGCTAGAGAAATAAGCCTCATCTTAGTCGCTGCCTTCTATCTAGGTCACATCAGCGCAGATTACACGTGGAATACTATTCTCTCAACCGTTATTGGAAAAGGCAGCCGTTGGATGACTCAAACCGTTTACCAAGTGATTATGAGTCTATGCGGCTTATTCCTAATATATTTGGGGTGTTCCTTCTTATTGAAAGGACTTTTGCCTTCCTAAACTTATGGTGATCATTTTCTTCGGTAACGATGAAGTAGCCATTGAACAAGCTATTCTAGGTGAAAAAGCAAAACTAGGAGATGAGACGGCCATTTCTCTCAACTTTTCAGTATTGGATGGTCGTTCCACCACACTAGATGAACTGCACAGGTTGGTTTTCTCAATCCCTTTCCTTGCTCAGCAAAGAATTGTGCTTTTAACTTCCGCCCTTTCTCTGCCTAAAAATGAGACAGACCGAACCGCTTTTATCAGCCTGCTTGACTCTTGTCCTCCTTCAACCCTTTGGATTAACACCATTGCCGATGAGAATAAATATGACTCAAAAACAAATACTTTTGAATGGCAAACCCTTAAGCCCAATCATTGGCTGATGAAATGGGCGGCTGCCCAGCCTAAAGAAAAAGCTATCCTGCGAAGTTTCCCTTTGCCCAAAGGCAAGGCTTTAGCGGAAAGAATTTGCAAAGAAGCAGATAACCGCATTAGTTTTGCTGCTGCCGAACAATTGATAGAGCTCATAGGAGAAGACACTCACTCCCTAAAACAAGAAATTGAAAAATTGCTTGCCTATGTAAACTATCAACGCAAGATCGAAGAAAGTGATGTACTTGAATTGACTGTTCGTCAGCGTGAGGAAAACATTTTTGATTTTGTTGATGCGCTTGGAAACTGTGATCATAATCAAGCGGTTAACAAACTCTCTTTATTGCTTGAACAGCAAGAGCCACTTGAGGTGTTTGCGATGGTTGTTCGCCAATTCCGCTTGCTCATTCAGGTACGTGCGTTGCTGGATGAAGGCGCCGTCATGCAGGAAATTGCAGATCAAGTCAGTGAGCTGCAGCGACGCATATACATGGCTAAGAAGCTCAAGCTCCAAGCTGAACACTTTTCCTTATCCACTTTAAAAGCCATATATCGTCGCCTATGCGAAATTGACGAGCAAGTTAAAACGAGCCAGAATACTGTGGAAACTGCCCTTTTTACCTTGATTGCAGCGATCACTTATAAGGGCAGTACCTAACCTGCCCTTATTTCTTTCGCTTAACTCGATCGATAATCTCTTTAGGAATCTTCCATTGATGGGAAAACTTTAGTTTATTGGAAACCACATAAGTGTGGGTACGGTGAACACCGGGATTTGCTTGGATCTCTTCAACAAATTGATAGAGATCTTCCATAGACTCAACCACTACGGTAATATTGATATCGTGGTCACCAGTAACTGCACAAGCGCGGGTTACGCGTTCTAAAGACGCCAAATAACGCAGAGTCTCTGTGATCATTCCTCGCTCGCATTGAATAAGGACATCTGCACGGATCTGATAACCCAGTGCCCGAGGATTGACAATCGCCGTCAGCGTGATCACGCCGGCTTCAATCAATTTTTCTATGCGATAGCGCACCACTCTAGGACTCACATCCCCTAATTGATTTGCTATTTCAACCGCTGACATGCGAGCGTCTTTTTGAAGAATGTTGATTATTTCTACATCTATTTCGTCAAGATCTAATTTATTCATGTCTTTCTTCCCTGTTTATTAGTGGCCACAACCCAGCCTGTTCTTGTTCTATCACAACTATAAAATGATCTTAAATGCATTTTCCGATATCTTCTCAAATTTTAATTGATTTGTTTAAAAACGTCAATAGCTAACAAGAAATATGCCGTTAATTACCTCAGGATAAGATATATAATAACAATCCTTTGCTGATTTGACAACCTAAGGTAAAATTATTCCTGCAATGGTAAAAGCTCTCTTATACTGTCCTTATTCTGAAGAAGCCTCTGTATTGATCTTTATTCTTCAGCAAGCCGGGTTTTCCGTATTTCAAATTCGCAACCTAGAGCATAATTTTGATGAATTTTTGCAGATGCAGGTTCACTTTGCTCTGATGGTGTTGCCCCAAACCCACACCGGCAGTTTTGATGACAATTTGTTAGTTTTTATCAAACAACTAACGAATATACATAAGATTCCCACTTTAGTACTCTGCTCCCATCTTTCAGAAGATTTGCAGGTAGCATTATTAGATAGTGGGGTAGAAGGGATTCTTTCAAAGCCTTACAGCATAAGGGTATTGCAAGCCTATATTCGCAACATTCAACGCCGTTGTGCTGGCTTGCCTTCCTATATCAGCCCAACCCTTTCTCATGGCGGCATCACCTTAGAACCGGCGCGGCGGATAGCCTATGTAAATGGACAGGAGCCACAGCGGCTTACTCAATTGGAGTTTCGCTTATTGTATTTTTTGATGTCGCATATTGGGCAAATCATTCCAATCGAAGATATTGTTGAACAAGTTTGGGGCTATAATGAAAGTGGGGGACGTACCTTAGTGCGCGGTGTTATTCAGCGGCTGCGTGCAAAACTGGAACCAGACCCTCGAAACCCGCGCTATATTCTAACCGAAAGCGGTGTGGGCTATTACTTTAAGCGCTCTGACATGCCAGATACTCCCTCATCTCTGTAACTATTCTGTAACTATTTGACTTTTTTAGCATCTAACCTCTTATGGATAGCACAGAATTTTACAAAAAGATTAATTCACAATCTTTACCTCTTATGGTCGAAATATGGGCGCCTTGGTGCATGCCCTGCAAGCTGATGAAGCCCCACCTCCATGCTATAGAAAAAGAATATGCCGGCAAATTAGAGCTGCTGCACATCAACGCTGATGAAAACCCTACCTTAATCCAAGACCTGAAAGTGTTTGGTGTTCCTACGATTTTGGGGTACAAAGACCAAAAATTGATCTTTCGACGCAGCGGTGCTCACTCCAAAGCACAGCTGAAACATTTGGCTGAAGTCCTTTTAGGAAACGAAACTGCTATGCCGAGCATTTCCGTCACGGATCGCATTATTCGCAGTGTAGCCGGCTTGGCTCTCCTATGGATGGGCTCGACGATATCCCCTTCTTGGCTATGGTTTGGATTGGGGTTCCTACTGATCTTCAGTGCCTTCTATGACCGCTGCCCTATCTTTCAAGCTATTGTAAGGCAACTTAAAAACCAAAATCTCTCCCCCCCTTCTTCATAAAATGATCATCTAGAAATTATTTCCTCTTTGAGATATACTTATGCATAATGCAGAGTCCTTATCTTAAGGTCGGAAAAATCCCTCACGAGCTATTAAAAGAATGGTTTAAAACTCCTTTGCCAACCGACGACAGGGTTATTTTAGGGTCTGGCATTGGATTGGACTGCGCGATTCTTCAGCCCAGTTCAGCATTAGTCGTACTTAAAACCGATCCGATTACCTTTGCCACAAATGAGATAGGCTGGTATGCCGTGCAAGTAAACGCCAACGATATCGCCACAACAGGTGCTACTCCGCGGTGGATGTTGGCTACTGCTTTGCTCCCCGAAGGGAAGACCACTGCTGAGACAGCTACGGCTATTTATGAGCAGCTGCTGCAGGCATGTCAAGCTATTCAAGTATCCCTTATTGGCGGTCATACCGAAATTACGAGCGGGCTCGATCGGCCGATTTTGATCGGTATGATGATTGGGGAAGTGAAAAGGAAAAAACTGATCACACCGCGAGGTGCTCAAGTTGGGGATAGAATTTTGCTTACCAAAGGGGTGCCTATTGAAGCAACCGCAATCATCGCACGCGAATTGCTGCCCCTTACCTTAACAACAAATTTACCTCAAACCCAGATTGCTGAACTTACCGAAGAGGAAATAAAGGAAGCCCAAAACTTTCTATATCGCCCAGGGATAAGCGTCTTAAAGGACGCACAGCTAGCCATTCAAGCCGGCACAGTCCATGCGATGCATGATGTAACTGAAGGGGGGCTTGCCACTGCTCTTTGGGAACTTTCACAAGCATGCGGACATGCTGTGCATTTTTCACCTCAAGCCGTGTACATCCCCCCATTAGCTGAAAAATGTTGTACTCGATTTGGCATTGATCCTTTCGCAGCCATATCATCCGGCGCCCTGCTTATTGCTGCGCCGCCCTCCTCAGCTCCCAAGATTATTAAAGCCTTGGAAAATGAAGGCATTCGCTGCATGGATATTGGGCAGTTCACTTCTGGTGAACCCGCTGTATGGCTCGATCATACCTCAACACCGCAGCTTTTGCCTTTACCCGATCGGGATGAGATCGCACGCATTTTTGAAAACATTGCAGCTTAAGCGGTTTGCAAGTAGCGTTCTACTTCCCAATCCGAAACTTGCAAACGATACTCTTCAACTTCTGCCCAGCGAGATCGTATAAACGCTTCATACATTATTTCCCCAAGGGCGTCCTTGAGCACTTGATCTTTTTCCAATTCGCCTAACGCTTCTGCCAAAGAGCCAGGCAGCGAATCAATATTCATCTGTTTGCGCTCCTCCTCAGTAAGGTGATACACATTGATATTGTTGAGGGGCTTGGGAACAGGATATTGTTTTTCAATGCCATCGAGTGCAGCCGCAATCATCACCGTAAAGGCTAAATAAGGGTTGGATGAGGGATCGGGGAAACGCAGCTCAGCCCGCATGGATTTATCCTTGCCTTTTGTATAGCGCGGGATGCGAATTAATGCAGAACGGTTGATTTGCGCCCAACCAACATAAACCGGCGCCTCATAACCTGGTACTAGCCGCTTATAGGAGTTGATGGTTGGCGATACCACGGCTGCCATAGCTCTTGCATGCTTTAATTGACCGGCAATAAAACCATAAGCAATTTTTGATAATTTATATTCATCACTATCATCAAAAAACAAATTATTGCCTTGCTTATCAAACAATGATTGATGGCAGTGCATACCCGACCCATTGATACCAAAAATAGGTTTAGGCATAAAAGAGGCAATTAACCCATGCTGTGCAGCAATGGCTTTCACAGTGTATTTTAAGGTTAAGACATTATCAGCGGTTTTTAGAGCATCAGCAAACCGAAAGTCAATCTCATGCTGCCCAATAGCCACTTCGTGATGTCCCATCTCCACATCCAAGCCCATCCCCAACAAAGCTTCCATTAGCTCAGTGCGGACTTGCACAGCTTCATCGTTGGCAGAGAAATCAAAATACCCGCCGACATCATGCGGAACCGGCCGTATGCCTTCTGAACCATTCGACTTGAAGAGGAAGAACTCCGGCTCAGGACCAATATTGAACACCCAACCGCGCTCATCCAATTTCTTGATTATTCGCTTGAGCGTGCCGCGTGGATCACCGGGAAATGGGTTGCCATCCGGCTGGTAAATATCACAAAATATTCTTGCCCGACGCAAATCAGGAGGCGTCCATGGAAGGACAACAAAAGTATCGGTGTCTAAGATTAAATGCATGTCGCTTTCCTGAATTCGTGCAAAGCCTTCAACTGAAGAGCCATCAAACCAAACTCCATCTTCCAATGCCCCTTCCAACCGTGATACTGGAATATCTGTGCTTTTCACAGCTCCACTCACGTCGGTGAACTGCAGGGAAATAAACTTAATGTTTTCATCTCTAACTTTTGAAAGTAGCGTTTTCTTATCCATAATTCACCTTTCCTTTTCTTTAGAGTATGTAAAATAATCAGAACATTATATCACTCTTTCCTTTCATGCTGATGAATATTCCATCAAAAATAAGATACGTTTTCTATTATTTCTTAATTATATTTTTATTCTATTAAAAAAGCCAAGCTTCCGGCGCATCTCTATAACCGGAAGCTTGCTTTTAAGTATCTAAAGCTGCTGCTTAAGCACTAAGCGGGTCTATGGAACAATCCAAGTGCCGGTTTCACCTTTTAGAGCGCGTCCAATATTTTCTGGATTGGTAATGATTGCCTGTTTGCCGCCAGCTTCTAGGAACCAAATAATGGCTTGGATCTTAGGCGCCATTGAGCCCTTAGCAAAATGGGTGCCTTCCGCCAGATATTGTTTTGCTTCTGCTAAAGTCATTTTATCAATCCAGCGTTGATCCGGCTTGCCATAGTTCAGCGCTACTTTTTCCACAGCGGTAGAAATAAGCAGCAAATCGGCTTTAATCAAGCGAGCTAATAAGCTGCTGGCATAATCCTTATCAATCACCGCAGCAACACCAACGTACTCTCCTTTTTCGTTTTCGATTACCGGAATACCACCGCCTCCAACGGTTATCACAATGGTGCCGTTATTAATCAGCGTTTCTACAGCATCAAGTTCAACCACTTTTTGAGGGATAGGTGAAGCCACAACGCGTCGCCAGCCGCGCCCTGCATCTTCAACCACATTCCAGCCCATCTCGCTTTGTCGGCGTTTAGCTTCCTCTTCGCTCATGAATCCGCCGATGGGTTTAGTGGGGTTTTGGAAAGCTTTATCATTGCGGTCCACTGCCACTTGAGTGATCACCGTGCACACCGGCTTTTTAATACCGCGGCGCCGCAATTCATTCTGCAAGTTTTGCTGAAGCGCATAACCAATGGCGCCCTGACTATCTGCACCGCATACATCCAAGGGCACCTCGTGCATTCCTTCAACTTTAGCAGCGATCTCTGAACGGCGCAAGATAAACCCTACCTGCGGTCCATTCCCATGTCCAATAGCCACATCCCAACCGGCTTCAATCATATCAACGATATGATAACTTGTCTCTTTAGCAGCTTGATACTGATCTTCAACGGTTTGATGCTTGCTATCTTTAATAAGAGAATTTCCCCCAATAGCTACTACTGCAACCTTCTTTGTCATACTATTACCTACTCCTTTATTTTACTACTTCTAGAAAAATTTATAGGCGCGTATTATACATGATTCTTATCAAAATGAGAAGGTTTTTTTGGAACCGAATCCGAATCAGTAATACTTCTTAAAGATTTTTCGCAGCGATTTATAAAAAGGCTTAAGGCGATCATACATTTTCAGATACACCTCATGATAAAGCTCATCATAAATGCGATTGGCTTTGGGGTTTGGTTCAAAAAGATCTCGCATGCGAGTCATTTCTTTTACTGCCTGTTCAAAATTGCTATGCAAGCCCATTCCGACTGCGGCGTCAATCGCGGCACCTAGTGCTGAAGCTTCATAAGTGTGCGGACGTGCGGTAGGCAACCCAAAGATATCGGCTGTAATCTGCATCGCTGCGTCGCTTTGACTGCCCCCTCCGGCAACCCGCAGGGAGGTTATTGGAACACCACTGCGCTGCGTTGTTCGTTCTGCGCCTTCCCGCAACGCGTACGCTAAACCTTCAAGAATTGAGCGGTACACATGCGCGCGGGTATGAACATCTCCAAAACCAATAATTGCCCCTTTAGCTTCAGGGCCCGGATGACGCAACCCCGGCGACCAATAGGGCTGCAAAATTAGACCATGCGAGCCCGGCGGTACGGTTTTAATCATATCGTCAAACAATTTTTCCGCCTCAATACCTTGATGCTCCGCTAAAAATTGCTCGTGTAAACCAAATTCCTGCTTAAACCAGCTTACCATCCAAAAACCGCGATAGATTTGCAATTCCAAGCTGTAATGATGCGGTACAGCAGCAGGGTAAGGCGGAATAAGCGGGATAATCTCAATATAACGACGATGGGTAGTATTAATCGTTGCTGTTGTTCCATAGCTCAAACAGCCAATATGCGGGTCAAGACAGCCGGCGCCAATCACTTCGCAGGCTTTATCTGCCGCGGCTGCATACAAAGGCAGCCCAGCAGGTATGCCGGTTGCTTCAGCAGCCTCGCGAGTTATTTCACCCAACACACCTGTCGGCGGTACCAAGTGCGGCAGCTGCTCAGCATCCATTGGAACAGCTTGCCATTTCCAATCCCACCATGCAGCCCATTGCTGCTTTTTATAATCGAATGGTACATACCCAACCTGACAGCCTACCGAATCCACAAATTTGGAGGTAAGGCGGTACGTTAAATAGCCCGACAAAAAGAGGTATTTATAAGTAGCTTTCCAGATCTCGGGCTGATTCACTCGCAGCCAATTAGCTTCTGCTTCTGCTTGCAGATAAGCAAGCGTTTCACTTGCTCCAATAAGCCAAAAGATTACCCCCCATGCTCCACCAATGGGGGGCAAACCCTCCACCCGCCGTTGATCCAGCCAAACAATCGCCGGTCTTAAGGGATTGCCCTGCCGATCCAAACAGATCATAGTGGAGCGTTGAGTAGTCAATGCCACCCCTCCAATGCAGTCTTTATCTGCATTAGGCTCTTTCCACAGTGCTTGGCAAACCTCACATAGTTTTTCCCAATACAAAGACACGTGCTGTTCAGCCAAGCCGGGTGCAGTAGAGAAATAGGATTCAATGGGTACGCGTTGTTTAGCTACAATATTGCCTTGCGGGTCAAAGATAATTGCCCGCACGCTTTGGGTACCATTATCAATCGCTAGAATATGATCTTTTGTCATCGCTCATCACCCCAGCATTTCACCCAAGCGGCGGTTTAAATGCTGCTGATAATTCGGCAGAATGCGTTCATAAGGTTCTGTCATTAATGGCGAAGAAAATATAAAATCTGCCGAAGCGCGGTTGCAAGCTACTGGAATGTTCCAAACAACAGCAATTCTCAGCAAAGCTTTTACATCTGGATCATGCGGCTGAGGTTCTAGCGGATCCCAAAAGAAAATCATTAAGTCAATGACGCCTTCAGCAATCAATGCGCCAATTTGTTGATCACCCCCTAAGGGACCTGACTGCAATTTATGGACTGGAATATCCAACGTATCCTCTAATAATTTACCAGTGGTGCCGGTTGCATACAATTCATGAGCAGCTAAGTTGCCGCGATTGAAGCGCGCCCATTCCAAAAGGTCTTTCTTTTTGCTATCGTGGGCAATTAATGCAATTCTTTTCTTAATTTGAAAACCTTGCTGGGTTTCTTGATCTTCAAACATTGTTCTCTCCTTAGGTGAATTTGCCTGTCTTTCCGTAGCAAATTGCTTTTCTAGTATACGCGATGTTTGCTTTTTTGCGAAGAGGATAACGCAGGGGAAAACCTAAAAAACCTCAACAGCTTTGCTGCTGTTGAGGTTTATTGGATTATTATGCTCTCCGCCAATACAATTTAGCAGTATGCCGCCCTTATGCCTTTAGCAAACAGTTTATGGCACGGGAGCAGCCTTGCGATTATAGCCGTTCTTTTTGCCGCTGACGATCTTAATGCCATAGACAGTCTTTTTACCGCTGACGATCTTTATGTCATAATCCAAGCGGCGCCCGGCTTTTTTACCAAAGGACTTGCGCTTGCTGTAAAGCGCATCAATGCGACGCTGAATGTATGGCATAAAATAACCATAATAGCGCCGCTGCAATTCGGGTCTCATCCAATCGTTGCCTGTAACGCGATGACGGCAGTTCCACGATCCGCAGTGGCATTCAAATTCATCATAATCTGTGGTATCGCTCATCGCGTAATCAAAGCAAATCTCCTCATCTGGTTCGATATCGCGCATGGCAATCAAACAGATCTGCCCGCTTAACCCGGCATTCGGGTTGCAGGAATGATTAATATAATCCGCCGTATCAAAGTGTTCATTGTCTTTGAGAATTGGCATCAGATATATCTTCTCTTCGATTTGGATGCCATGAGTAACCACTTCTCGCGGTAAATTTGCCAAACCTTCTTCGGGGACGATAATTCCCCCCCACGCGCAAAGCAATTCGTGCTTTTTTATCGGTTCGCGCGCGAAGACACCAAAACCACCCTTTTCTGGACAGGAACGCAGTTCCAATTTAGGGGAAGTGTAAGAAGGGGTTGAGATATTTTCCACTTTTTTTCTCCTTGTACATTCAAATTTTTTGTCCACAAAGA
>DAOUFY010000034.1:0-13890 GCA_034429745.1 Anaerolineales bacterium | reverse complement strand
AATAACGGTTGGGGAGGCATTATGGGCATGTACGTTGATGACGCGTCCTTAATCATTTGCCGACCGTAGTACAAAGGGTTTGGCAGGGCAGCTTTTGCCGATCGAGCTGCTAACGGTATTTAGCTTAAGGTATTCAATGTACTGCAATTAAGTAATCGCAGTACATTGTTTTAATTGCAATTATGTTGCAGGCTGAAAAGAACAAAGTTGTGGTATAGTATTAGTTATATGGTATCAGCTCTCAGTTTAAGGGGAAGCAGTATATCAATTCTTGGATGAGTGCTGAAATTGGTGAATTTACTTGTATTGGAGAAAATATATCATGAGTGAAACAATTACTGAAGAAGACCGAAAAAAAGCGGAATCGTGTTTAAACTGTCCGGTCTGCAGTCATGCCCGCAAGACGCAACGCGGTCTTGCATTTTGGTTTGTGAAAAATGTTGAAGGAGGGATTTGCCCAGCCTGTCAAGCCTATGAGAAGGTTTACGGGCGCAAGGCACATGAACCTATCCCTTTATGAATATAAGAGGCGATGAAGTCTTTTCTGCATTCACTGCGCTTTGAATGGGCTGCCCCCTTGTTTCTTTTGCTGGTGTGCATTCTCAGCTTTGGGTTGCTGCTACCTTGGCTTGGATATTATTGGGATGACTGGACTGTCATCTATTTAACCCGCACGCAAGGAGTGGACGGGTTGCGGACTCTGTTTTCCTATGACCGCCCCTTTTCTCTATGGATGTATATATTTGCTAATGCGATTGGAGGGGACGTACCTTTGCAGCGCCATTTGCTTGCATTTGCCATGCGTTGGCTGTCTGTTGTAGGGTTGTGGTGGGTGCTGCGCAGTGTTTGGCACGGTCAAGCGCGATTGGCAGTGTGGGCGGCAGCTTTATTTGCTGTCTATCCTCTCTTTCTGCAGCAGCCGATCGGCTTGACTTATACCCAACTCTATTTGCTTTATTTCCTATACTTCCTCTCTATTGGGTTGACGATTGCCGGTTGCCGTAGTAAGCGATTATTCTTCCCCTTCATGGCGATTTCTTGGCTGATTTGTGCTTTGCAAAGCATTTCTGTTGAGTATTATGTTGGTTTAGAGCTTTTTAGACTTATTGCCCTCTGGATTGTGCTTGAAGAACGTTATCCCCAACCAAAAGACCGTTTGGGGGCTACTATTCGCATTTGGCTGCCTTTTGCACTGCTTGCAGGGGGAATTGCGATTTGGAGGCTGTTTTTTCTTAAACTTCCGGAAGATGTCAATGCTCCCGTTCTGCTGCACGCTTTGAAAGCGAACCCGTTAGATGGCTTGCTTAATCTGCTCCAAAGCGCTTGGCGCGACCTTTTCACTGCGCTCATCTTGACTTGGTTTAAAACCCTGCCTCAGGAGTTGTTCAATTTGGGTGAACACTTCAATCTATATACTTGGAGTGTGATTGCAGCAACTGCTATACTGGCAGGGATTTTTCTCTTTGCGCTAGAAAAATATAGTGGTTTAATGTCGTCAGTTGATAAAGATGAGAATGAAAAGTGGCTTAAGCAACTTTTGGTTATCAGTGTTGTGTTGGTCTTGGCAGGATTGCTGCCAATCTGGATTGCTGGTCGGGAGATTGGGGTTGGTTTTTACGGAGATCGCTTTGGTTTGCCTGCTATGTTTGGGGCGAGCTTATTTTGGGTGGCACTCATTCAGTTAATGGTGCGTACTCCCAAGCAGAGAATTATTCTTTTTAGTTTGCTGATTGGCTTGTCTGCCGGCTTGCATTTTCGGACAGCTAATGATTATCGTTTGGATTGGCTTAATCAGAAACGATTTTATTGGCAGCTTTTTTGGCGCGCCCCCGCTATAGCCCCTCAAACGGCTTTAATTTCCGATGAGTCACCTTTGCGCTTTGTTAATGGATATTCTTTAGCAGCGGCTATCAATACGCTCTATGATGCTAAACCCGTCAATGGCAAGTTGGCATATTGGTTTGTTGATGCTTACGATGCTGCTCCGACTAAAGGTGGGAACTTGGAAAATTTTTTGGCTGGTGAAGAGATGGGCTTCGCAGTCCGCTCTTTGGCGTTTCAAGGATCAACGTTGAATACGCTGATGTTTTCTTATCAACCTTCACAGCATTGTCTGTGGATTCTAACGCCTCAGGATGCGCATTATATAGGTATATCAGATAAACTGCGCGATTTTTTGCCGGCTGCCAATATTGATCGAATATTGCCCCACCCAGCAAGTGAGAATATTCCCCCAAAACAAATTTTTGGAGAAGAACCGCCTTATTCTTGGTGCACGTTTTATCAAAAGGCGCGTCTTGCTCAGCAATATGGCAATTGGCAGCAAGTGATTTCCTTATGGGAAGAGGCAAACCGTAAAGGCTTTAAGCCATTGCACCCGTTTGAAATCATGCCGTTCATTGACGCTTTTTTGCATTCCTCGCAGTGGAAAAAGGCGGCTGAATTGAGCCGGACTGCCTATCGCCAACAATTGAGCACACAGGCGTTGATTTGTGCTCTGTGGAAGCCTTATATTTCTGATTTGGGAAATTCTCCCGATATAAGTTATTGGCTGGACGTAAAAGAGCGAGTCAAGTGCCCATAAGTTTGTGGAGAACAGCATGCAGTGGTATAATCAAAGCAATCATCAAGTTAGGAGAAGTGCTTAAAAGGCTTGATAAGAGATGGCTGAGTTCCAGGTAACTTATCAGATGCTTCTCATTTCAACGACTTTGGCTAAACCATATGAGTGAATTGGAAACCTTGAACTCCCACTTGATCTTCATCAAGAATGATGTAGAAGAAGAGCTTGAAAGAAAGCAAGCTCAGCTCAACGCGTTGGAAGCCGAATTAGCCCAGCAAGAATTATCGTTGATTACCTTACGTACGCGGCTTTCAGCCTTTGAGCGCCATTATATGCAAACCATAGGCTTGCTGCAAGCTCAATTGGATGAGCTGGAAGTGCGTTATGCAGAATTGCTGGTTGCACGACATCCGCATAATGAGCACTGGGCATCTTATTACCAGAAAGCGCAAACAAAAGCTCAAGAGTCAGCTCAAGCCGCCAATGCATGGGCAACTGGTGATAATCGCATTCCTTTTGAAAATCTTTCAGTTGGGCAGAGCCGGCACTTTCACCCCTCTGCAGACCTAAAGCAAATCTATCGCGAAATCGCTAAACAGATTCACCCGGATTTGGCTGCCAATGAGGAAGAGCGAGCGTTTAGGAATTCATTGATGATTGAAGCAAACATAGCTTTCCAAAGCGGTGATGAATCTCGTTTGCGTGAGGTGCTGCTTCAATGGGAATCACACAACCAGGCATCCACTGGAGAAGAGGGCAAGGCTAAGCTGGCAAACCTTAACTTGCGCATTCAGCGCGTTCAAGCGCGTTTACAGGCTATTCAACAGGAAATGGAACGGCTGCTTGATTCTGCCTTGTATAAGCTTTATTTCCAAGTAGAAGAAGCAGAAGCCCGCGGCGTGGATTTATTAGCCGCAATGGCAGAGCATTTGAAACAACAGATTAATCATTTTCAAGCCAAAATTCATTCTTTTTCTCGTTCTTCAGTTTAAGCTAGAAACAAAGCATGGAAGAGAAGACTGCAGTACATGGCATTGTCCTTTCTTCACAAGGGGGATTGTCGCTGTATGTTTCCTCATTAGCTAAGCGCAGTCTGACTTTGGCTGCGGAAATGCGTACTCAGCTGATCATAGTGGTTGCTGAAGATGGGTCTGCTGATGCAACCTCCATTAATGAAGCAGTTCAACTTGCACTGCCGGGCGCAAGTATTCTTGTAAAACCCGGCATTTACCGCGAGCAAGTTGTCCTCGATAAGGCGGTAGAAATAGTAGGAGAAGGTGAACGAGCAGAGATTGTGCTCACCAACGATAGCGCTGAATGTGTTTTGATGAAAGCTGAGCGCGCGTTTCTGCGTAACCTTACGATACAGGGTGCGGCGGGCGAGTTGCGCAAAGCTGCGGTTGAAGTGCTTGAGGGACAGTTAATTCTGGAGGAGTGTGAGCTTACCTCCAATGGATCCGGAATAGTTGTGCAGGGCGCGCGAGCTTATCCCATTGTAAGACAGTGCTCTATTCATCATGTTGCACGCAAGGGCATTCATTTTACAAACGGCAGTGCAGGTTTGGTAGAAGACTGCGATATTTGGGAAAATGGCTTCTCCGGGGTAGTTATTGATCGCGGCAGCAATCCTATCATCCGGCGCTGCAAAATATATAATGGCAAAGAAAGCGGTATTATGGTAACGAGAAGCGGGCGCGGCTTAATAGAAGACTGCGATATCTATGGCAATCGCGCACCTGGCATCTTCATCAGCAAAGGGGGAGACCCGCTAATAAGAGGATGCAAGATTCATGGGGGATCCAATGGCATTGCGGTTATGGAGCGCGGCGCTGGCACCGTTGAGCATTGTGACATTTTTGCTAACCGCTTGCCTGGGGTCGGCATCTCACGCACCGGCAACCCCCTTGTACGTGATTGCCAGATTCACGATAACCTCCAACAGGGCGTGTTGATTGCCGAAGAAGGAATAGGTACGATAGAAAATTGTGATATTTACCGCAATGCTTCTGCGAATGTCCTCATCAAACAAGCCAGCAATCCTTATTTATTGGATTGCAGAATCTATGATGGCTCACAAAGCGGTATTCTAGTAACCGAAGGTGGGGCAGGGGTAGTTAAAGGCTGTGATATCTTCGCAAATGTGCATCCCGCAGTAGTGATCGAAAAAGAGAGCGATGTATTGCTTCGGGAATGCCGCATTCATCATGGCAAAGCTAATGGCATTTCGGTGTTGGAGGGGGGCCGGGGTGTTATTGAAGACTGCCAGATTTATGAGAATGCCTATGCCGGTATTGGAGTAAAAGGACCCGCTGAACCATTGATAAGAAGGTGCAATATTTATAATGGCAGTAGAGAAGGTATCATTTTTACTGCAGGTGCAGCCGGTACGCTTGAGCTTTGTGATATTCATGCCAATCAAAGCCATGGCGTGGTTATTCGTTCCATGAGCAACCCATTCATTCAATTATGCAATGTATATGAAAACCATCAATATGGTTTTTATGTACGCGAACAAGGGGCAGGAAAAGTGGAGCAATGCAATGTGTATGGCAATCGTCTAGGCAGCTGGTTTTTAGAGGCTGGATCGCAGACTCAGCGAGATAAAAAAGGGAAACGGTGATGGGAACAGTAAATCAGCCAAATGGTTGGGTGATGGTTCAATTTCTTCTATTAGCTCTTATTAGCTTTGAATGATTTGTATCGCCTTTTTGAATTGCTGCAGATCTTGTATGCCAAAAGCTAAAGTTTGATCAAATAGGGTCTGTGCAAGGTGCATTTTTTCTCTTGCGTTTGGTTTGTTGCGCAAGCCCACGCGACTGATGTTTTCAGCAACATAATATAATGAACTGCGGATTTCATCTAATTCTTCATCTGAAAGCTTGGCTTTCAGCAAATGGATGCTTTGGTTGACAATGAGATCATAATTCCCGCTTTGAATTAGCATACTGCGCGCTTTTTCTTCTCCTGGTGTTCCCTTCCACAAAAGAATTTCTTTCGTTAAGGGATGTTTTGCATAGAAACTGCGTTCTTTTAAAGCTGGTCCTGCCAGCTTGATTTCACTAGTTAGGTTGCCTCCTAATTGAGCAGCCAGTTTAATAAAAAAGACAATGAAGGCTTGAATGGTGATCCACTCATGATGAGAAAAGTCATCTTTTGATGCCAACTTTTTCCTCTCCCTACATCTTCTTTGAATGATTGTTTATTCAGAATAGCATTGCATCGTTTAAAGTCAAATGATTAGCAAGTAGGAACTATGGTACACACTGCTTCAGCAGCGTTTTGCTATGAATTTCCCCAATTATAATCTAAATATGTGATCTTGTTTATAAAGAATAAGAATCCCATTAAATGCAACTCTTTAAGGTTGACTTTTATCTTTTCATGCTTTATACTAATTTATAGATGGAACTGTTTTCTCTATCAAATATTTTTATTCGGGTTTAGGACGATACGGCACGCTTGACGCGTGCTGTTTTCGTTTGGGACGTTTGTCTCTTTGTTCTGTAAAACAATTAGTTACGATAAAAAGGAGTAAACACAATGGACTACGGAATGATTGGAAAAATAGAAAAAGCGAAACGCTACGTGAATGAACGCGATCGTATTCGAGTAGATGCTTTGAAGGTTACTTTTAGCGGTGAAAACAATGATCATACAGTTACCTTAGAGCAAGGGATCTGGAATTGCACGTGCGACTTTTTCCAATCAAGAGGGCGTTGTAGTCACACTATGGCTTTGGAAGAGATTCTGGCTGGCATGAAAGGGATAGCTGAAGCTGAAGCTGTCAACGGCTGAGATGTCTTTCTTGGTGTGATTTAGTTGTTGACCCTCGCCCATAATAGGCGAGGGTCTTTTTCTTTCTATGACAATTGAAGAGCTGATAGATGACAAATGTCATTCATAAGTGTTAAAATAAATTTACCGCCTTGCCAATCTATGAGGTTAATCGCGCAGGGTTCCTGCCGCAGCTGCCAAAATAATTCGTTGCCGATTCCTAACATGCCCAATAGAATAAGCCGATTGACGACAGTGTGGCTAACAAGCACGATTGTCTCATTGGGGTATTGGTTAACAAGCTCTTGTACAGCTTGCATTGCCCGCTCACGCACCATAGCTAACGATTCGCCTTGGGGTATAACGACAGTGTGCGGCGCATCAAACCAGGCTTTAATCAACTGAGGATACTTTTCCTGTGCTTCTTCGATCAGCAGCCCAGTCCATACTCCATAATTGATGTCTCGTAAATTGGGGTGTGATTGAACAGTAAGCCCGCACAGTTGGGCGATAGGTGCGGCTGTTTGCTGGGTGCGCGAAAGTGGACTGGCAATAACGGCAGCCGGCTGCCAGTGTGCTGCAATGTGTTGAGCAGTAAGCTGTGCTTGAGTTTTGCCGGTGTCATCTAGGGGTATATCATGTTGACCGCGGAATCGCTCTTCTTTATTCCAAGCTGTTTGTCCATGGCGTACAAGGATGATTTTTGTCATAAGACTCCTTTTTGGTGTGTCATCATTAAATCTTGCGAATTGTTCATTTTTGAATTTTGAATGAAAAGGCTATGTTCCATATTGCCAACCAATATAGTTTACATTGTTGGGGAATATTTTACTTCAACTCTTGCGAATTCCTTGACAAATTGGATCACTATTATTATAATATTCAAAATAATGAATATTACTCTGTAAGGTGAAAATTAGAGGATGCAAACGAATATTAAGATATTGGGATCAGGGTGCCCGAATTGCAAACGCCTGGAACAGGTGATAAAAAAGGTATTAACCCAACGTGGCATTGAAGCTGTGATAGAAAAGATTACAGACTACAACGAAATAATGAAATATCCCATTCTTTCTACTCCAGGATTAGTCATTAATGAAAGGTTAGTCTCAGCAGGCCGTATTCCTAAGGAAGATGAAATTATTGGTTGGCTCACCTAATATAGAGTTAATAATGCTTTATGGGTGTTTCGCTAAAGTGCAAATGAAAGGTATTGTTTATTCTGGGATTCACACCTCTTTAGCTGTGGTGTGAGCTTTTATAAATTACATAAAGTACGAGGAGATATGATTTGCAATGAACGTTGGTGAATTTTTGTTAAATTTATTGCATGGCGGGCTAGGAAATTTAGCTGCCTATTTAGCTGCGCATGTTTTATTATGTCTTGTACCGGCTTTTTATATCGCGGGTGCGATGACTGCACTCATCCCTAAAGAGTCGATAACTCGCTTTCTTGGCAGAAACACCCCGAAATGGATATCATATCCGGCTGCAGCTTTGGCAGGTTCACTGCTAGCGGTATGTTCATGCACTATCGTCCCGCTCTTTGCAGGAATTTACAAGAAAGGCGCCGGATTGGGACCAGCGATCACTTTTTTGTTTTTTGCGCCGGCTGCCAACATTCTAGCCTTGATTTATACCGGTGGAGTGATTGGTACAGATTTAGCATTCGCGCGCTTATTTCTCTCATTGGCTTTTGGTATAGGGATTGGTTTATTAATGGCATTGATATTCCGCCAAGCGGATATTGCGCATGATCATGAGACTGATCTATTATTTTCTGCCCAAAGCCAAAAAGGTATGAGCCGCACTGCGCTGATCTTTTTGCTTTTGTTGGTTTTCTTGCTGCTTTCAGGGACCCTTAAAATAGGAGTGCTTACAAACACCTATGCTCAAGCTGTAGTGCCGATTGCAGGGGTTGAACAGTTTCAAGAATTTCTTTATCGCTTAGTTCCTTTTGATCCCGCTAAAGGTGAGGAGGGAGTAAGTGCTCAAGGTGCTTTGTTAATTGTCTTGCTTATCCTTATTGGGTTAGCTTCGTGGAAAGGGATTGAGCAAATATATGAAAAAATGACTGCTTGGACCTGGATCGCCATGAGCTTAGTTGGTATTACTCTTCTTGTTGCTGCTTTGGGAATGCAGCCTCAGTCCAACGGCTTGGTGATCCTCTGTAGTGGAAAGTTTTTTGGTGTACTGCTGGCTTTGCTGCTGATTAGCTGGCTCTTGGTGAAAGGACTCTCGGAGGATGAACAACGCGATTTTATTTGGGAATCGTGGCGCTTTGTCAAGCAGATTTTCCCTCTTCTTGTTGTAGGGGTATTCACGGTTGGCATGCTGCGAGTAATTATTCGTCCGGAATGGATTGAAGCCCTTGCAGGCAGCAATACTTTGTTAGGCAATTTAGCTGGAGTGGTTTTTGGTGTTTTTATGTATTTTCCCACTTTGGTTGAAGTGCCGATTGCAAAGCTGTTTCTCAGTCTTGGCATGCATCGCGGTCCTTTGCTCGCTTACTTGATGGCCGACCCAGAGCTCAGCTTGCAAAGCATTTTAATTACCTCTACCATTATTGGCAGATTGAAAACTTGGACATATGTTGGTTGGGTAGCTCTATTCAGTACTGCAGCCGGTATGATTTACGGAGCATGGGTGGATGGTGCCAATCTTTGGGTGCTTGTCTTGCTTGTATTCGTTTTCTTACTGCTGCTGACAGCAGGTTTATGGTTGGTCAACCGTTCTCATCAAAAGCAAGTGCTTCTTTCCAAAGCCGCAGTCTTAGACAAGAGATAATCTTTTACCTTTATTTCATTTCTTGTTCAATAAACGACCTTCTCTACAGCTGTAGAGAGGGTCGTTTGCATGATGTCAGGGTGATGATCACTTATTTTCGCCTTCTTGAAAAATTAACCCAAGCTGTACGGCAAGAGCTGCCAAGCGCTGAATGGAAGGGTCTAGTTCAGGAGATAATTTAGGATTCACTTCCCCATAACCTTTTAAGCTGCTGGCTTCCCGCTCGCACATATCTACCCAGCGGAAGTTCATCTCTGATCTTAGCTCGGCGGCAATGTTTTCCTCTTTGCGTTCGAAACCGAATTTTTGGGATAGTTGTTTAATTTCATCTAAAGCTTCTTGAATTTTCTCTTGGGCTCGGGCGCGCATATGGGGCGGCAAATGCAGTTCACGGCGCACCAAAATCCCTTCTTCTATATCTCCGCGCAGCCAGCGCATGGCATTCAGCAGGCTTTTCTCATAGATTTGCAATGCGGTGTACATCGCATTTCTTTGATAAGGATTGAACAATTCTTCCATAAAATTTAAAAATAAAACCTCTGCTTCACTAAAGTGATGGTTGCAGAGGCTATCAGCTCATCTGGGCGGTTTTTTCACAAGCGAGCCTCATCGCTCAGTAAATATTCTATCCCCTGAGAGGCTTATCGTCAAGGCTTGGGGTTGAATTTTATTTGCTTGATCATGCCGAAGCTAGTATAATTGCCTATGAGGAGGTATCTTATGAGCGAATTGATACTTAAATCCAATAAAAACGGACCTTTATTTTTAGCGGGTGGCTATACCCTCATTGATGAGAATGGCAATAAAACAGAACTCAAAGACGGTGAGGTGTATCTTTGCCGTTGCGGTTCCTCAAGCAAGAAACCTTTTTGTGATGGCTCACATAAAAAGGTTGGTTTTGAGGGCCCTCAGTTCAGTTTAGAACGCCCATAGAGCTGAAAACATTATAAAAAGGAGCATCATGTTTAAAAAGAAGAACACTGAGGGTTATCAGCCTCATTTAAAAGGGATCACGCGCAAGACATTAGTCTATGGAGAGAAAACACTCTTAGCTCAATTCCATCTTGAGAAAGGCAGTATTGTTCCACCTCACAAACACCCCTATGAGCAAACCGGCTATATGCTGCGCGGCAAGATCCTTTTTAAGGAAGGAGATCAGGAATGTGTGGTTGAGGAGGGTGATTCTTGGTGCTTTCTAGCTGATGTTGAACACGCCGCCGAAGTGTTAGAGGATTCGGATATTGTTGAATTGTTTTCACCAGTTAGAGAGGATTATTTACAGAAATAGAAAAAAGAAGTAAAAGTCCTATTGAATGCTTAAAAAATGCGGAGCTATATTGGAACAGCTCCGCATATTGTTTTCTATTCACTTTAGGAATTCCAATTTTGGTCTGTATTGAAGAGCTTCAGCTAGGTGAAGCGGTAAAATTCTATCGCAGTCTGCTAGATCGGCAATAGTACGGGCGAGCTTGAGTATTCGATGATAAGCGCGGGCTGAAAGCTGCAGTTGATTCATGGCTTGCCGCATAAGGGCGTTGCCTTTTTCATCTAATTGGCAGAAAAGGCGGATCTCTGCCGGCCCCATATCCCCATTACTGGAAATGGTGTTGGAGCCGCCATTCTTGCTGAGATGGGCGAATCGCTCCCTCTGTTTTTGACGGGCTGCCTCCACTCGTGTTTGGATCACACTGGAAAGCTCTCCTAGGCGGCTATCACTAAGTTTTTGATATTCCACCCGCGGCACTTCAATGTGAATATCTATCCTGTCCAACAGGGGCCCGGAAATCCGTTTCTGATAGCGTGTGATTACACTTGGTGCGCAAGTGCAATCCTTATAAGCATCGCCATAATAACCACATGGGCAAGGGTTCATTGCCCCGATCAACATAAAATTGGCAGGAAAAGTCAGCGATCCTTGGGCGCGGCTAATAGTAACGATTTTATCTTCCAACGGTTGACGCAGTACCTCAAGGGTGTGCTGGCCAAATTCGGGCAGTTCATCAAGGAATAAGACGCCGCGATGGGCAAGCGAGATTTCTCCCGGCTGAGGCAAATTGCCGCCGCCCACTAAGCCGGCATTGGATATGGTGTGGTGAGGTGATCGAAAAGGTCTGGTTTGGATGAGGGGTATATCTGAAGGTAGCTGATCGGCAATGGAATAAATACGCGTTACGTCAAGTGCTTCTTCGATGGTCATCGTTGGAAGAATGCCCGGCAGGGCACGAGCAAGCAGAGTCTTTCCTGCGCCGGGTGCTCCGATCATCAGCACGTTATGGCTGCCGGCTGCAGCAATTTCTAGGGCGCGTTTGCCATGTTCTTGGCCCTTGATTTCACTAAAATCCACAGTTACTTGCGGTTTAAGACTAAAAATTTGTATTGTTGGTAAAGGTTGGAGCGGTGCGTTCCCGTGCAAATGATCTACGAGAGTTGTTAGGGATTGAATTGGAAATACTTCTAAATGGGGCAAAAGGGCTGCTTCGGGTGCATCAACGGCTGGAACATAGATTCGCTGAAATCCTTGCTGCCGAGCGGCGGCTGCCATCGGAAGCACACCGCGCACATGCCGTACCACTCCGTCTAGGGATAGTTCTCCGATAATCATAGCACCCTCAAGCTGGGAGGGGTAAAGTTGTCCGCTGGCAAGCAGGATTGCAACGGCAATTGGCAAATCATAAGCCGGACCTTCTTTACGAACAGAAGCCGGTGCCAGGTTAATAACCAAACGTCCGCGTGGAAAGTGAAGCCCTGCGTTGCGGATTGCAGCTTGCACTCGCTCACGACTTTCTTGTACTGCTGCATCCGGCAAACCAACGATAACAATGCCCGGAAGCCCTTGGGTAGTATCTACTTCAACTTCGACAATAACCCCTTCTAGCCCAATGATCGCACAAGAATAAACACGCGCAAGCATAATTAATGGGCTTGTCTCAGCCGTTTTTGTTCGTACAACATACAATCAGCTTCATTCAGCCATTCATCAATGTGAGGATGATCAATCGCTGAAAAGTGTACGTATCCTGTACAAAATGATAAAGCATAAGGAGCTGCGGTATTGGATTGATTATCTGCTTTGAGGGTCTCGAAAAGACGTTGAATGAGTATTGGGATTCCTTCATGGTTGACATCAATGGCTAAGATGGAAAATTCGTCTCCACCTATACGGCCAATGATATCGGAGCGCCTAAAGGTCTTGCGCAAAATGTTGGCAGTACGAATTAATGCTTCATCTCCGTAAGCATGCCCAAAATTATCATTGATGGCTTTTAGATAATCCACATCTACTAATACAAGCGAGAGATTTCGTTGACTGCGTTGGGCAAGACTAATAAATTGTTCTGCAAAAGTGAGAAACCCACGCCGATTATATAGATTGGTTAGTCCATCCAGGAGAGAAAGCCGGCGTAACGTTTCTACATGTTGGTTTCGTTCTACAGCGTAGTAAAGCGAGCGGGCAAGCAAAGGACCGCTGTTTTCACCTTTTAATAGATAATCCTGAGCTCCTTCACGCACCGATTGAATTGCCGTCCAATAATCGCGATTGGCGCTTAGCACCACAATAGGAATTTGCGGAGCGCTCAAACGGATTTGGTTGAAGGTTTCTAAACCACTGCTGTCGGGTAAATTGAGGTCAAGTAAAATGGCATGAAAATAATTATTGAAGAGGTATTTTATGGCTTGCTGAAGAGTGGCGGCATGGGAAATTTCAATCGGCAAAAAGGGTTCTTGGGCTAAGGCGAACCGAGTTAAACTGACAAAATCGCTGTCATCTTCTACCATTAGTACTTTTAGACTGCTGCCGTTCATGGGTCATTCTCCATTTATAAGTTGTCAATGCCCGATTTGCTCTGATTGCTCTTCATTCTAGCATGCTTCAAGGCTTGCGTCAACTAAATTATTTTTCAACGATTTTTATTTATTGTAAAAAGCAGCATAGTATTGTATAATGAGCAATAATGCAAGTGCAATTGAGGAGCATTGCATACAATTCTATCTCAACCTGAAAGGAGGCAAAACTGATGATTTTTTTAATAATTTGGCTGATAGGTCTTGTTCTTGCTGTACTGCACTATTTGATCCGTCGTTCCAAGCTAACAAAAAAACAAACAGTTGAATTGTTTATCCTTTATCTTATCCTTTTTGGTTATGGCGGAATGGGCATTTTTGGAGCTATGGGGCATATCTTAAACCCTGTTGGAGTTGCCAAAGGCATAGGCTGGGAGCCAAGCCCTCTATTTCAATTTGAACTGGGTGCTGTTGAATTAGGGTGGGCGCTTACTGCATTGATTGCCTTATGGGTACGCAATAAGTATTATTGGCTGGGCATGGCAATTGCGCCGGCAGTAATGCTTATTCTCGCCGCTGCTCAGCACCTTGTTGAGGCATATGGAAAAGGAAATTTTGCTCCTTATAATTTCATTATTATTTTGCCTGATCTACTTATTCCGCTTTCAGTTTTGGGTCTTTTGGCTTATTACTTTCAAATAACAAAAAACGAAGCTGCTGAATGAGTTAATCAGTAGAAACAAGTGCTTGACCAGAACCGCAGGTAATGGTAAAATATTACCTGCTTAACGAATGCCCCCATCGTCTAGGGGACCAGGACGAAGCCCTTTCAAGGCTTAGACTGGAGTTCGAATCTCCATGGGGGCACTTTTTTTATTAAATAGCCGGTTTCTATTATGTTAGAGGCGTAGAGCTGGTTGTTCTTGTAGAAGCAGTAACATTAATCTGAATAAGTCATAATAGGTTATATATTCGAAAGGGGA
>DAOUFY010000033.1:0-16503 GCA_034429745.1 Anaerolineales bacterium | reverse complement strand
CCGCGAAACAAGGTATGATAGTCCACAACATGCTGTGGATTTTTGCGATAGACAAATGTGATGGCTTTCTGGTTAGGTTTCTCTTCGAACCACCATTTGAGCTTGTGTGCGAAGGTTTGTATCATGGCTATCAATCAAGCAAGGCGCTGTTGAATAAGAGCTGTCAATTCCCCCAAGGTATCAAAAGTATCGGCATTTAATTCTGTATCTTCTATCTTCACCCCAAATGCCTGTTCAACAAAAAGTGCAATATCAACCAAATGAAACGAATCGATCATGCCGCTACTGATCAAAACATCCTGCTCTTGAATAACTCGTTTCGGTTGTTTAAGTATTTCTTTGGTAATATAGTTCGCTAACTTGTTTTGTATCTCTTGAGTGTTCATGAAATGTTCCCTCTGCGTGAATATTTTTTATGGAACCCAGAATAGGTTTTGGATGAATAGGAAATCCTGTGAAGATGGCAGCGCTTTATTGTCTTCCAAGGAGCGTATTTTCATCGTTGATAAATCCACGTATTTGAGCAATAAACGAGTTGAATTGCCATGAACTTCACTGCCGCTGAAGATCAAACCATCGCCTTTAGGCAGCCACAGCACCGAAAGAAGCTGATCCCCTAAAGCCTGTGGCAGCAGCGTTGTTTTTTGTGTTTGCAGATCAACAATAAAATAACGAAAATCCAACTGACGTCCTGAATATTTGCTGCGTTCTGCTCCAATAACCGCCAATCGTTGCCCGTCATCTGACCAACGAACGTTAAGAATGTGTGCCGGATATCGCAGTCCATTGCGATCATGCATTTGCCGCAAATCCAATACAACTCTTTTTCCATCCGCGAAGGTCTGCCAATACAAGCGGTTTTCCCCGCGTTCATTCTTGCCGACGAACACAAAACCTTTGCCGTCAGGTGACCCAAGCGGATTTTTCACTCCTTCCAATGGTTGATGAGTGAGTTCCCCTTGCTCATCAAAACTGCTCAGCCACACTCCGTTTTCAACACATTTTCCGCCTGCGGTGCAGCTACCGCTTTCCCAATAGAGATGATCTTCATCCGGTGAACTGTAAATTGCCAATGGCTGTAAATCCCCGAAGGGTTCGGTGGATATCACTTTTTGTTTGCCATTCAGCAAGTTAAAGAGCATCAATGCAGTTCGCCCATCCCTACTGCGACGAATAAAAACTAACTCTTGGCGTTGCCGAAACCACTGTGCTCCGTCCGGGTTATTGGCATCATATTCTTCACTGATGAGTATGCGATCTTTTCCGTTTCGGGCGGTAAGATACAACGCCGCTCCTTTATGCACCAACATCCAGCACCCTTGAGAAGGTGAATCCAGCAGCCCAACACCTTCATCAAGCAATCTTTCCCAGCGCGGCTGCTCCTCACCCAGTTTCAGCATGAAAGCTCCCAGCGGTTCCAGTTTATCTCCCGAATTTTGAGTAATGCCAAACACCAGCTTACCGCCTTGATCTTCACCTCCGCTTTCTTCCTCGGATAAAGGACAGGTTTGCCAATTTTGGTTAGCCAATAGGTTTTCTGTTGGCATCGGCGTAGGGCTTGCAGCTAGCAGCAACGTTGGGGTAGGGCTAGCTGCTTCACCTTCGTTAAGAAGCATCCGTCTTAAAGCGTCCAGCGTTTGCAAGGCTGTAAAGCTGCGTATTAACTGTGCTTCATATGTAATATGAAAACCATCTGCATGATCGCGGCGCACGTCCATGCCATGATCGTCCATTTTTTGTACTGCACGCCAAAAATTCCAAAACGGAACCTCTTTTTCATAAGCAACCCGCGCTGTAGTTAAATTGATGCTGTGATCCCCTTCTAAGTTGTCTGCTTTTGCTTCCAAAATAGGTATAATGCCGTGTTCCAGCGCGTAGTCAACTGCTTTGCGTAAATATTTCTCATAATTCTCTGCTGTGCGACCTTTGTACCAATACTCCATCCCAATAATCACAAAAGAGGGTTTATGCAGACGCAGCTCGCAAACTAAAGGAGATTCACCCGGCTTGCATTGCTCGGGATCAGCCCGCAGCGGTGAAAATACCGCCGGAAAGTTAAAGCCACCCTCCACAGCAATGCTTTCCCGCCCCCATGAACCAGCAAAATAATCTATCGTCTCTTGTAGATACGAGAAATCACTGCCGCTGTTGTGATAGGGCGGCTGAGGATAACCAATTGGCGGATACGGTTGATTAAGCTTATAGCCATCCTTATCATAAAGACAAAGAAAAGCTTCACAGATGTTTTGACAATCCCCCACCTTTGAAAAAGCTCGTGGATTGTTTCCTAAAGCAAGCCCTTTTTGATATACTTCTCGCATCTTCGGGCTGAGAGAAGTCGGGATAACCTCCCATTCCATCCATCGTTCCGGCGCCAAAGAAAAGACTGTCTGTCGTTCGTTTTCTTCAACACCTTGTGGTTGTGGAGTTCCTACAGCCTTCAACTCGCCATTTGCTTCAGTAACAGCTTCAGGCATGGAAGTGCTCTTAGCCAACGGTTGGATAGAGGAGAGTTCAGAGAGCTTTGGCTGTGGCGCTTTCGTTTCTTGGATGGGAATAATTTCTTGAGCTGGAACTGAGGTTTCCACAACCGGCAAACTTTGACATCCGCTTGTCCCACTTAGTAGCATAATCAATAAAATCATTGCACATAGAGTGTAATAAAATCGCAAGTTCATTTCCTATGCCTCAATAAAAAAGAGATTATCCTCACTTTGGCTAAAGTAGGGGTGCAACAATCACTCGGTTGCGGCCTTTCTGCTTGGCTTGATAAAGAGCCATATCCGCAGCGTGGATGACTTCCTCTCCACTTTCCCCATGATAAGGAAAAGCCGCTACACCAATCGAAATGGTTAAGTTTCCAAGCTTTTCTCCGCGAAAATCTATCATCAATTCACTGACCCTTTTCCTTAGTTCTTCTGCTCGAACAGCCGCTGTCTCAAGGTTGACCTCAGGCAGAATAAGAAGAAACTCTTCGCCCCCGTAACGACAGGCAACATCACCCGCCCGCACATGATGCATCAAGGTTGTCGCTAAAGCTCGCAGCACCTCATCTCCTGCCAGATGCCCATAGGTATCATTGAAATGTTTGAAATGATCTATATCCAACATCATCATACTGATCGGCTGCCCTGTTCTCATTGCCCGCAGCACCTCATGATTCAAGATTTCCTCCATATACAGCCGATTAAATAAGCCTGTTAAGTTATCATGAATCGCTTGTTGCCTTAATTGGTTGCGCAAACTTATGTTGGTTAAAGCTAAACCGATCTGCTTTGCAGTCGTTTCAACTAATTCCCAGTGTTCATCCGAAGAAGATATCTCTTTCCCCAAAGCAACATGAAACAACCCTATCAAGCGATCATCAATGACAATTGGCACACATATATAGCCAGATAAGCGTTCCTTAGGGCTTTCCAAGTGAGTACAAAGCGGTGCATCGTGAATATTTTTAACTAAATAGGTGCTTTTTTGCCGCAAGGCTAAACAATCTTCAATGCACAACCTTTGACCAGCACAACTCATTGATCCGAAACAGGCTTTTATGAATAGGCAGCCTTTGTTTTCGTCAAATATCCATAATTGCCCATGCAAATGGGGAAAAAGCTTCCTCGCAAACTCCTCAATAACATGATAAGCCTCATCAAGCTGTTCGCAGGTTTGCAGTTTTATAAGCATTGCATTGGCTAAACTGAGTTCGTGAGAATAGCGTTCTAGTTCCTTTACTTGTTGCGCCAATTGGCCGCGGGCTTCAAGCAGTTCCATCTCTGCCTTCTTTCGATCCGTTATATCGCGTGCCACGCCCTCCAAAGCAACAACCCTCTGCTCACTATCATAAATAGGCACGTTCTGCTGTTCAGTCCAGATGATGCTGCCGTCTTTGCGCATCCAGCGTAAAATAATAGGCTTTGCATATTGAGCAGGATCCTTGCGTACCTGTTCCAGTAAAGGCAAATCCTCTGGGTGGACTATTTTTAATCCCAACAAAGGATCAGCATAATGTTCTTCAGGAGTGTAGCCAGTAATTGCCGTTGCGGATGGACTTACATATTCAAACCCCTGATTTGGTACAAAGCGGTAGCGGTAGATTAAATCGCGGGCGTTCTCCGCTAATTGGCGAAACCGATCTTCACTTTCCCGTAAGGCTTGTTCATAGGCTTTACGCTCACTGAGATCCACCACCACCCCAATGGCTGATTGAAATTCCCCATCAGCTTTGCGGATTGGGGTTACCGAAAGTAGCGCCCAAAAAATTGAACCATCTTTTCGCACATAACGTTTTTCTATCTGATAGCGATCAATCTCCCCTTGCACTAAACGGTTCAGATATTGAATACTCTCAGGCACATCCTCTGGATAAGTTAACTCGCGGTTTGTCATCTGCCGCAGCTCTTCTGCCGTGTAACCAAGCAATTCCACTGACCGCTCGTTGACTTCCAAATATCGCCCGTCTTTATCCACTACCATCAACCCCACAGAAGCATTCTCAAAAATCGCTTGTAATCGGGCGCGGTTTCTTTCTAGCTCCTCTCTTGTTCTTTTCTGTTCTGTGATGTCGCGTACAATAGCCCACATTCCAATTGGTTTACCTGTGAAGTCCTTTTTCAACCAGACCCGCAGTGCTACAGGGAATATTTTGCCGTTTTTATGAATGTTTTCCTTTTCGTACTCATCAGAAAAGCCGCGTTGATAAACTTGTTCTTCAATAATGCGCTTTTCCATTTCATGCCAGCGATCAGGAGTAATTTGAGGGTAAGATAAACTTTTTAATTCTTCGATACTGTACCCCAACATATCTAAATATGCCGGGTTAGCATCTACAAATGTACCATCCAAAGTAGTGAGTACAACACCATCATGAAGCGACATGAAGAGATTCGTGTAATTTTCCTGTGCTAATTGTTTATCAGTAAAATCACGGGATACACCCAGCACAGCAGTTACCTCATCCTCTTCATCCTGCAGAGGCGAAAGCCAAGTACTTAGCCAGGCTGCACCGTCAGGAAAAACGACTAAGCGCTCTGTATAAAGCGGCTTTCGATTGCGAAACACCTCTTGAATATCCTGCTTCAGCTTTTCTGCCAACTCAACAGGGAAAAGCTCCTGCAGCGATTTTCCAATTACTTCTTCCGCTTTTAACCGCAAGGCATTCTCAGCTTGTGGATTGATGTACTGCATTAAGCCATCTCTGTTGATGACAAAAATCATGTCCTGTGAAGCTTCTGCCAGCGTACGGTATCGCCGTTCACTTTCCTTGAGCGCTCTATCCTTCAGCACATCTTCTGTGATATCAAAAGCCAGTATGGAAAACAGGCGCACTTCACCATCTTCATCCAAGATAGGGGTATAAATATTGCGGATGATGCGCCCAAAACGTTCATCTTCAAAGACAACCGCTATTTTCTGCTGCACTGCTTGTCTTAAGTATTGAGTGCGACGCTCAATAACCTCGTGCGGCAGAAATGCACAAATATTGCCCCCTACCAATTCCTTTTCAGAGGCAACGTTAAGGCGTTTTGCCAGTGTTGAATTGGCCGCTACAATGGTGCCATCCGGCTGCATCAAAAACGCTGATTCCGGAATCGAGTTTAGCAAGGTGCGTAACACTTCTTCATTCTTCCTTTGAACCTGCTCCAACGCTTTGCGTGCGCTGATATCAATGAACGATCCTCCAAATCCTATGACATCTTTTTGAGGAGAATGGATAGCAAAGGATATCAACTCAACCGCAAAAGTGCTGCCATCTTTGCGCAGACCCATTAGTTCACCCCGCCAGTTATGTGCATACTCCAAAGTTTTAAAAACTTCTATAGCTTGGGACTTGTCTTCCCAAAACATTAACGTCGAAGAACCCAGTACTTCCTCCATTGTGTAGCCCCACATCGTAAGAAATGCAGGGTTAGCGTAGGTCAATTTGCCATTAAGATCCGATAACGCAAAACCAGATATGGAGCTTTCAAGGGCTTGCTCTTTCTCATACAATTTCTTACGATTCTCAACATCTGCAGAAACATCCGTTCCATACGAACAAATGACTTTGGTTTCCCCATCTTGCAGGGTTACGGCCTCATTTATCCATCGTACAACCCTTGCTTCTCCGCTTTTCGCTACCCATTCGTTTTCGTTTTCAACACTTTCTTCCTGAGCTAGCCAAGTAAAAAACTTCTCCTTCAGTTCTTCTTTTTGGCTTTGCTTAATCAGTATTTCCCAAAAAGGAGCGCAAGAGACCTCTTCCAACATGTACCCGCTGGCTTTCTCGCAGGCTTGATTCCACCATACAATGTATCCCTGATCATTGATGATCATGAATAACCTGTCCAATTGATTGATGAATTTGGAAACAAGCTTTGATTCAGATAAGCAAGAGAAAAAGAGTGAAAAATCTTTTATCGGCACAATGGGTTCAAAAATATAGCTCAAGTTTCTAACGGGTTTTCTGATAAATCAACCAATGCCTTATCAGGACAAGCTGTGATTCACTACGGATTTGTCGCCAGAGGATAACCGCACATCCTCCATTGATTGCCTTCCTTCTTGGCAAGAAATACGCGCCCAGTCAGGTCTGATTCCATTTTTTCTCCCCCTGCATAGCTATAGACAAATTTGCCGTCACAAGCAACATAAACTGATGATTTTTCCTCAGAATCCATAACCCGGCAAGCTAAACCTTCCAGCTTTACTGTAACCCCTTCAAACGCTGCACCTTCTGCTAAAGCTTGCTCTTCCCACTCGGCACAAGAAGCATTTACTGCCTGCGTTACATCCTTAGCAACCAAAGCCTGCAAATAAGCTTCAATCGCAGCTTGTGGTGTGTTTTGTGCCTTGCATCCTGTGAAAAATAGCGCAAGGCTAATTAATACAATCCAAGCAATGAACTGCTTAAAATATTCCATAGTTCGTTTGTTGATTCTCCCTTGATGCAGAAACAGTTTTTCCCTTAGACAATTCTGCTATTTGGGTTGATTATACCTTAAAACAATTCATTGATAAAAATTATACACCTCTTCAAGGTAAAAAAGCATTCATTCATCGTTATCAATTAACTGCTGTATAGAATCTAGACCATTCAACGCTCAAAACCACTCGACCTCAACGTTTTTCTTAATAAATATACTGAGGACATGCAAACTCATTCATGCTTTAATGCAGCGACCGGTGCCATTTGCATCGCGCGTCGTGCTGGAAAATAACCCGAAATCATTCCAACCAAGGTAGATAGGATACTTGCCGCAAGTATCAGCCAAAGTGGAGTATATACAATTGACTCAGGCGGTGCTCCGCCTGCTCCTTTAAGCGCTTGCTTGGCAAAATAGACCAAAGCAACCATATTCAATAATTGCCCCCCAGCCCAGCCAACGATAATACCGCCAATCCCTCCTAAAAAGCCAATTCCACTTGCTTCTCCAATAAATATGCGCAGCACGTCTTCATCCGAAGCACCGATTGCTTTAATCAGCCCAATTTCTGCTGTACGCTCAAGCACAGACATAGTCATCGTATTAGCAATCCCAATCGCTGCTACAAGCAATGAAATGGCTCCAATTGCTCCAAAAAAAATCTGCAGCACGGTAAAAAAGCTGTTGATACCTTGCACGACCATTTGCGGTGTGTATGCCATTAGTCCCATTTGATTTATTTCTTCAGCGATTGCCGTTGATTGTTTTACCTCTTTGGCAATCACCACTATCGAATCGTACCCATCTTTATTGCGATTGACGCGCTTGCCGCTTGCCCATTCGTTCCAGCTTGTAACATCTTCAATGCGTACGTAAATATTATTATCCTGCGAGGAACGCGCCTCCTTCAAGATACCCCCAATTCGTAGGTAAATAACTTTGCGCGTTTCTTTCCCATCACTGCTGTTTTTCGTTAGGATCACACGGACAAGCTTGTCCAACAACGGTGGCTGCTGCGGGTCTTGTTGGCCTGTTTTGGCATTGGGGTTAATAAAATTTTTTGCCGCCCAGCCGCCAATGATGGCAACACCAGGCCCGATTTTTGGTTTCCCTTCTGTAAAAATAAAATCCAGTGGTGATAAATCTTGGATACTCACACCTACAACACTAGCATATGTTGTCAAACGTCCATATTCAATCGTATAGGTCGTTTTTAAGTTTTCCTGCAGGATGACCTCATCTACCCCTTCAATTTGTTTAATTTTTGAGATCAAGCTAGGGGTTATGGTGGTCATTTGTGGTTGGTTTTCTCCTCCTCCGCCGCCCATCATCATCATTTGCCCCATGCCCGGATATACCTCAATCCGTTTTAGATCGCTCAAACGCCCAAACTGACTTGTTGCTCCGCGTTGCAGACCGCTGGAAAGAGATACCATCAGCACTACCGAGGCAGAGCCAATCACTACACCCAAGCCAGTCAGCAAAACCCGATCCTTACGCCGCTTGAGGTTATAAAAAATAACACTTAATAAATCCAACACCGACATAACGCTTAAACCTTCTCTTGTTCTTCAGTCTTGATCAGCGAGATGTTGCTTATGTACTCATCCTCAGCTACCGTTCTGCCATCTAGCATATATATCACTTGAGTAGCCAACGGCAGCAACGTCGGATCATGGGTTACAAGTACAATAGTATGTCCTTCTTGGTTCAACTTATGCAAATAATGAATGATCTCAGCTCCTATTTTGCGGTCGAGGTTGCCTGTTGGTTCATCAGCTAAGATGAGGCTGGGTTCATTGGCAAGTGCCCGTGCGATAGCTACGCGCTGCTGCTGCCCACCCGATAATTCGGTCGGCAGATGGTGCATACGATCACTCAACCCAACTTGCTGCAACAAGGCCTTGGCCCTTTCCTTCCTCTTTTGTGATGGAATATTATTGAATCGCATGGGAAAGATGACATTTTCAATCGCCGGCATAGAAGGTATAAGATGAAAGGCTTGAAACACAAAACCAACTTTCTTCTTGCGAAACTGAGCTAACTCGTGCGACTCCATATTTTCTAACGCTGTGCCTTCTACAATGATGCTCCCCGAGGTTGGCTTATCTAGCCCCCCTAACAGATAAAGCAGAGTGCTTTTTCCAGAACCTGAAGGTCCCATAACCACAGTGAATGATGAGCGCTCTATACTAATATTCACATTATCAAGGGCAACCACCTCCTGATGCCCCATTTTGAACACTTTTCTTAAATTGCGTACTTCAATAAAACTCATATACCAATAATCTGATTTAACTGAGCCATCAATGCGCTCCACCCGCTGCTGAGATTGAGCCACAAAAAGACTGCCAGCAAGGTAAGCGGTACAGAACGCCAAGCTGGAACACCCCAAAGGATTATACTGCCAATCAATAAAAGCAGAACATGCCAAAGATAATAAAAATCCACCATTTGAGCAAGCCCAGCAAGATATGGGGAAAATAAAGGCGGCTGTTGAAATATAAAAGAAAACCCGCTTTGCGATACAAGCTGCTTCGTGATGAAAATTGCTGTTCCCTGTAAGAGAAAACGCAAAGCCAACGGTAGCATTGCCCACCCAACCATATTGCGCAGCGTAACACCACTCATTTTGCTGCGCCCAATCTTACCTAAAAAACCTAAAAATGCACTCATCAGCAGCCAATATGTCCAAATGCCTATACTTTTGCCAATTGCAGGAAAGAAAAACAAAAAAAGCGGTCCTCGCTCAATGGAAATCGCCAAGCGGTATCTTTCCTGTTCCTCAGGCAAGTAATATTGAAATCCTTCGGGGTAAGGTATTTCTCCTAATGAAGCATACCTAGCAACTGCCGTAGCAGCCATAGCATATACAGCAGCCAATGTAACCACTAGCAAAGGGAAAAGCCAGTTTTGCTTTTCTAGACTGCCTAAATTTTTAAAAAAATGTCGAGGACGAATCAATATTTCCAGAAGGTTTTTTCCTTGCTCTGCAAAAATCATCATGAATAATTCCCTCTTTTATACAATCCGTCCTCTGTGCCTGTGGTTGCTGTTTTGTTTATTGATCCAAGGGAGACCACGGTAAATACAACTTGGGAATGCGCCAGAAACTTAACCATGTCTTGCCAATATACACCTGTCGCTGATAAACTCGGCTGCCATTGGCTATGTAGTTGATGGTAATCGTTCCATAGTTATTAGCTGGAATATTCGTAAAGGTAATCCAGCACCGTCGCAAAAACCACCAGCTATTAACAACGCTGCCGATATATACATCATTCCCAATAGTAAGCGAGGCGCTTTCGCACTTTAAATAGCCCGGCCTTAGCATTGCCGCCCAATACGAATCGCGGTAAGGCTCCAACTGTGCTGTAGCAAAAATATTTACGGTATCATTCCACCATACTTGTTGACCGCTTGCAGAAGCCGGCACAACCACTACGGCAACAATCACGAGCAGCACAGCACCAACAACCACAATAAGCAAACTTTCTTTTCTCATATCTTGTTCTCCTTTCATCAGCCTCTCATCTTTTAACATCACCCTACTTTAGTATAGCCAACAATGACTTACCTGTCTATAAAGGGAGAAGAAATTTCATTAAAAATTCTTTTTCTTTTTATGAAAGGTTCATTCATTTTATTCATTTAACTTGCCTTCAGGGAAAAATGGTTTATACTTAACTCTGTTTCAGTAAACTATATAACTTCATTACTGAAGTATTTTAATACTATCTAAAAAGGGAGCGTATTATGCAAAGGAAAATGATTACCATAGATGGCAACGAAGCAGCCGCGCGCGTTGCCCATAAAACCAATGAAATTATTGCAATTTACCCAATTACACCCTCTAGCCCCATGGGTGAAACATCAGATGAATTATCTGCCAAAGGTGAAAAGAATATCTGGGGCACAGTGCCTTTAGTCATCGAGATGCAGTCAGAAGGCGGAGCAGCAGGAGCAGTGCACGGTGCATTGCAAGCCGGATCGCTTACAACCACCTTTACCTCATCTCAAGGGCTTTTGCTCATGATCCCTAACATGTACAAGATTGCCGGAGAGCTGACTTCAACAGTCTTTCATGTGGCAGCTCGTACTATTGCTACCCATGCTCTTTCGATCTTTGGTGATCACTCAGACGTCATGGCAGCCCGTTCAACCGGCTTTGCACTGCTTTCTTCAGGAACCATTCAAGAAGTTCACGACTTTGCGTTGATCGCCCAAGCTGCCACATTAGAAGCACGTGTGCCTTTTGTTCACTTCTTTGAAGGGTTCCGCCTTTCGCATGAAATCAACAAAGTTGAAGAACTCACCGATGATGACATGCGCCAAATGATTGATGATGAGCTTGTACGTCAGCACCGCGCCCGCGCTTTAAACCCAGAACGACCAGTACTGCGCGGTACCGCTCAAAACCCGGATGTGTTCTTCCAATCTCATGAGACCATAAATCCCTTCTATGCAGCTTGTCCAGCAATTGTTCAAAAAGCTATGGATAAGTTTGCCAAGCTTGTTGGGCGACAGTATCATCTCTTTGATTATGCCGGCGCTCCCGATGCCGAACGCATCATCGTTTGCATGGGCTCCGGTGCCCAAACCGCAGCCGAAACTGCCAAATTCCTTACTCAACGCGGTGAGAAAGTTGGCGTTGTGCTTGTTCGTCTATACCGCCCCTTCTCTGTCAAAGACTTCCTCAGCGTTCTTCCCTCCACTACCAAAGTTATTGCCGTGCTAGATCGCACCAAAGAACCGGGCGCCGTTGGCGAACCTATGTATCAAGACGTTGTCTCAGCAGTCGCGGAAGGCTTATCTAACCAAAGTGCACCTTTCAAGCAAATGCCGCTGATCATTGGTGGTCGCTACGGGCTTTCTTCTAAAGAATTTACCCCCGGCATGGTAAAAGGCATCTTCGATGAAATGAAAAAGCCGCAACCAAAGAATCACTTCACTATTGGCATTGAGGATGATGTTTCCCACACCAGCCTTGATTACGACCCCTATTTCTCCATCTTAGATGAGAGCGTCGTCCAGTGCCTCTTCTATGGACTTGGTTCTGACGGAACAGTTGGCGCCAACAAGAACTCAATCAAAATCATCGGTGAAGAGACCAATAACTATGCTCAAGGTTACTTCGTTTATGACTCTAAGAAATCCGGCACCTTGACCACCTCTCACCTGCGCTTTGGACCTAAACCCATTATCGCTTCCTACTTGGTCAATGAAGCCAGCTTTGTTGCCTGCCACCAATTTACTTTCCTAGAGCGTCTTGACCTGCTTAAAAATGCCAAACCCGGCGCAGTTTTCTTGCTTAACAGTATTTACAGCGCCGACGAAGTCTGGGAACACCTGCCCATCGAAGTGCAAAAAGATATCGTCGAAAAGAAACTGAAATTTTACACAATAGATGCTTATGAAGTAGCCAAAGAAACCGGCATGGGTCAGCGCATCAATACCATCATGCAAACCTGCTTCTTTGCCATCAGTGGTATCTTACCGCGTGAAGAAGCTATCCAAGCCATTAAAAATGCCATTAAGAAGACCTACGGCAAACGCGGCGAAGCAGTGGTTCAGCGTAACTTTGAAGCAGTGGATAAAACACTCGAACATCTTCATGAAGTTAAACCTGGTCCCATCAATAGTAAGATTAAGCGCAGACCTGCCGTACCTGAAGAAGCTCCAAAATTTGTCCGCGACGTGCTGGGTAAAATTATCATCGGTGAAGGAGATTCTTTGCCAGTCAGCGCCTTCCCAGTAGATGGTACTTACCCAACTGCTACCACACAGTGGGAAAAACGCAATATCGCTTTGGAAATTCCCGTTTGGGATCCAGCTGTCTGCATTCAATGCGGCAAATGTGTCATGGTTTGCCCTCACGCAGTTATCCGCCAAAAAGTTTTCGATCCCGCTTTGCTGAAAGATGCACCGTCTTCATTCCTGTATAAAGACTCAACCTTCAAGCAGTTTCCCGGCACAAAATACACGATCTGCGTCTCGCCTGAAGACTGCACCGGTTGTGCTCTTTGCGTAGAAGCTTGCCCAGCAAAGAACAAATCTGTTGCCGGACGCAAAGCCATTAATATGGAGCCTCAGCCTCCTATACGCGAACGAGAAAAAGCAAACTGGGAGTTCTTCCTTACCTTGCCCGAAGCTGATCGTTCCTTGCTCAAAATCAACACCATTAAAGACTCACAACTGTTGCAGCCCTTATTTGAGTTCTCTGGCGCATGTGCCGGCTGTGGTGAGACGCCCTATATTAAGCTTCTTACTCAGCTCTACGGCGACCGAGCCATTATCGCCAATGCCACTGGGTGCTCTTCCATTTACGGTGGCAACCTGCCCACTACACCCTACTGCGTCAACCACGAAGGACGCGGTCCAGCATGGTCTAATTCTCTCTTTGAAGACAATGCTGAGTTTGGATTAGGCATGCGCCTCACCATTGATAAGCAAACTCAATTTGCTCGCGAGCTCTTGCCACAATTAGCTAACTATTTAGGCGATGAACTCGTTGATGCCTTATTGAACGCCGATCAAAGCACCGAAAAAGGCATCCAAGAACAGCGCGAACGAGTAGCCTTGCTAAAGCAAAAACTTAGCAACGTTGATGATCCAAAAGCAAAGAATTTGTTGGCTGTGGCAGATAATTTGGTGAAAAGAAGCATCTGGATTGTTGGTGGGGATGGTTGGGCTTATGATATCGGTTATGGCGGCTTAGACCATGTTTTAGCTTCCGGCTATAACGTCAATGTATTAGTGCTGGATACAGAAGTCTATTCCAACACTGGTGGTCAAGCCTCCAAAGCAACCCCCTTAGGAGCCGTGGCTAAATTTGCCGCCAATGGCAAGCCTTTGCCGAAAAAAGATCTCGGCTTAATTGCCATGTCTTACGGTTACGTTTATGTAGCTCGCGTCGCCATGGGCTACAGTGATGTTCAAACCCTCAAAGCCTTCCTGGAAGCCGATGCGTTTGACGGACCTTCCCTCATCATTGCCAACAGCCACTGCATCGCTCATGGATATGATCTTATTAAAGGGCTCGAACATCAAGCTATGGCAGTTGAATCCGGCTTATGGCCTCTCTTCCGCTACAACCCCGATTTAGCAGCAGAAGGCAAAAACCCCCTGCAGTTGGATTCTAAACCACCTTCACTGCCAGTAGATAAATACGTGTATGAAGAAACTCGCTACCGCATGCTGCTGCAAAGCAACGAGGCGCGCTCAGAAATGCTCATTAAAAAGTCTCAAGAAAATGTCAACAACCGCTGGCAGCTATACAGTCAAATGGCAGGCATGGTTTTTGAAAAATAGCCGTCAAACAAGCAATCGAGGTCAATATGACAAATTTAAACACAACCTATTTAGGATTAAAACTAAAAAACCCACTGATAGCCTCTTCCTCACCCTTTACAGAAAAACCAGAGACAGCAAAAAGGCTGGAAGATGCCGGCATTGCAGCTATTGTTGCACCTTCATTGTTTGAAGAGCAGATCATCCGCACTAGCTTAGAGTTGGATTACTACCTCAGTAAAAACAACGATAGCTTTGCGGAAGCCCTGTCCTACTTTCCTGATGTCGGTCGCTACAGTATTGGACCAGAAACTTACTTAGAACGAATTCACGCCCTCAAGCAAGCTTTAAGTGTCCCTGTAATCGGCAGCTTAAATGGGGTTTCCAGCGGCGGTTGGGTAGAATATGCCCACAAAATCGAACAAGCCGGCGCAGATGCTCTTGAGCTTAATCTCTATTACCTGCCTACCGACCCTGAATTGACTGCAGATAAAATAGAGCAAAATTACGTCAAACTTATCAAAGACATTCGCGCGAAAGTTCGCCTACCCATTGCTGTCAAGCTAAGCCCCTTCTTTACGGCTTTACCGAATGTTGCTCGTAGTTTGGTTCAGGCTGGTGCCAATGGTTTAGTGCTGTTCAACCGCTTCTACCAACCCGACTTTGATCTAGAATTGCTTGAAGTGCAGCCCACACTTACGCTCAGCACCTCGCATGAATTGCGTCTGCCGTTGCATTGGATCGCCATTCTCTACGGGCAAGTGCATGCCGATTTGGCACTTACAACTGGTGTTCACACCGCCCAAGACGTCCTCAAAGCTATGATGGCTGGCGCCAACGTAGCCATGCTTGCCTCCGCCATTCTTCGCTCAGGTCCTGAAGTGATCAGCACCATCCTTAACGATCTAAAAGTCTGGATGGAAGAGCACAATTATGAATCCATTGAACAAATGCGCGGCAGCATGAGCCAGAAGAACGTCGCCGAACCAGCTGCCTTTGAACGCGTGAATTACATCAAAGTCCTTAATTCCTACACCTTACGTTAAAACCATAATCTTTTCATTTACTTCGCCCCATCAAAACCTGATGGGGCTTTTTTTGTCTCTCAGATTCATCAAGTTAATCATCAGACCCTCAGCCGCAATTATCTTACAAATTCTCTCTATTTCTGATAGAATTATGTTAAGTTTAAAAACCACAATATGAGAAATATCTTTAATTCTTTCTCTGATAAATTGGTTTTTACCTCGCGTCGCTCAATGATTTTCATCACATTGAGCTCGTTATTATTGCTGTTTATCATTCCTGCTTTGCTCTATGTGTGGTCAAAAGAAATTGATAAGAATATTGAAACTCAAAGGCTGCGCACTATAAAGACCATCTCCATCTTTGCGCACAACAGCATAAAAAATATAATCGCTCGCAAAGTAAATGGAGAAATATCCCAAGAGGAAGCTATTCAGCAAATAAGCGAACGGCTGCGTTCGATGATATATCAAGATGAATTTGGGGATAACTACGTATTTTTAGGTAAATATGACGGCACTTTGCTGGTGCAGCCTTTTATCCCTGAACGCGAAAATGTCAATCAATGGAACCTGAAGGATGCGCGCGGCAAATATATTGTCCGAGAAATTATTCAAGTAGCTCAACGATCTCCGCAAGGAGATTTTTATTATTACTATTATCCGTCTCCTTATTCAAAAGAAGAAGAGGAAAAAATCTCCTATGTGATTGGCTTGCCAGAAGTTGAGTGCTTCTTAGGAAGTGGAATTTACCTGCGCCAATCCAGGCTGCAAACCCAAGCCTTGTTCCAGCGCGCTGCATTTTGGTCAGTCATTATCGGGTTATTCATTATAATCCTTTACCTGTTGGTAATTCAAAGCTTGCGCCACTATAATAAACGCTTGCTACAAGAGATCCAACTACGCCAACGCGTGGAAAAAGCACTCATAGAAAATGAACAGCGAATTATGCAAGCCCTTGACAGCGCCAGTCACGGTATTTTTGATTGGGATGTAACAAATTACAAAGTTTACCTAACACCAACCTGGTACACTATGTTAGGTTATGAACCTAACAATATCCCTTCTACCACAACGTTTTTATTTTCCATAATCCATCCGCAAGATCGCCAATATACTGAACAAATCATCAACACTGTCTTTCAGCCGGGATGCGACGACTTCTCCTTTGAAGCGCGTATCTGTCGCAAGGACGGTGAATATCAATGGGTGTACGTGCATGGACACGTAGCTGAACGCAATGAGGCTGGAGAGCCTTTGCGTATTTTGGGCACTCACATTGATATTCATCA
>DAOUFY010000032.1:0-8317 GCA_034429745.1 Anaerolineales bacterium | reverse complement strand
CCCGTTGTCATATAATTGAACCAATAAGTATAAAAAATAGTCTCTTCAACATTAATTTTCTCATTTACTATGAACTTTTTAACCCATTCTTTAGTTTTTTCGGAAAGAAAAGCGTATGATAATAACCGCATTAACGTTCTAGGTTGTAAATGGGTTTTAGGTCTGTTAATAATTTCCTGGATGAATATAGGATTATAAAAAGTTAACAATCTTTTTATTGTGGAATATTTTTTCATGAACTTTGAGTATTGAAGATTTACAACTACATCTTGTGGTACCCCTTCGTAGTATTTACCGCTAGTTAAATAGGGGACAATGGTAACCTTATTAAATGCATTAGTCAAATGACATATTTCGTGTTCAAGAAAAGTGCCTTCTTTTGCATCATCATAGGGATAGGAATCAGTAAATAACACAATTTTCATTTTTATTACTCAACCAACAAATAGATAATTTATAAAACAGATAAATCACACTAATATTTAGAGGGTACTTAATGAATAATAATATCAATAAATGCAGCGCTTTTCTTTTATTTCCTTTTTTGTGAGAGATACGAACATCTTGGATAAGTGGATATACAATCATATAATCTCCTTGAAGGAATAGTAAAATTTTTACGAGAATTATTTTTATCCAAGCACTATTCTTTATTGAGTTCCACTTACTCCATGATTTTTTATATTGCTGGAATGCATAGCGATACCACTTTCTAGTTTTTAATATCTGATCTCCAAACCAAACGTAGGTTTTAGCCCAATTTACTTCATTGCTTTCAGAGATCGATTTATTAGGCAATAATTTTTCTGGTCCTAATAATTTTATATATTTATCATAAAAGAAAATCAATTTTTCTGCATGGTCACTATATTGTTTTGAACCTTGATTTTCATGTTCTCTGGAATATATTAAATATTCGTCTATATAACCTAGAGTAAAGTTATCACTTATTCGAATCCACATTTCAGTATCTTGGCAATTAAGTAGGCTTTCATCAAACAACCCGACTTTATTGAAGCATTCTTTGCGAATAAGTGTTGTGCAACCATGAATGTATGAGCTAATAAATAACTTTTTAATTGTCTCTTCTTTTGGAAATACTGGAGATTTTTCTCTGCGGAGCTCATTGCCATCTTTATCAATCACGATGTAATTTGAATAGCAAAAGCTCAACGTGGGGTTTTCTTGAAAAAATTTTACCTGTTTTACTATTTTTTCCGGTAAAAACATATCATCATGACTAAGCCAGGCAATATATTCGCCAGTAGCATGCTGTATGCCAACATTAAGTGCACTCGCTACACCACCGTTACTTTTGTGAATAGCTATAATTTTTTTACCATAAGATTCAATAATTTGCCTTGTGCCATCGGTTGAACCATCATCAACAACGATAACTTCAATATTTTGGTATGTTTGTGCCAAGACGCTATTTATTGCTTGCGATAGAAAATCTTCTCCATTATACACAGGAATAATAATGGATACTTTTGGTAGCATAAGAATGATATCCTATATCTTCTTTTCTAGGTGCCCAAATAATATCTTGAGGACTGTATCGCTGACATCATCCATTGTATATTCATATGGTGGTGTCCATTCATGGTTGGATTGGATAGCTATATCCACACACCTGAGGATGTCATCAGGATGGGAACCACTAAGAATATTGCTTCCACATTCTATAGTTTCGGGCCTTTCTGTTACATCACGTAATGTTACAGTAGGAATTTTGAATATGCAGCATTCTTCTTGAACGGTGCCACTATCAGATAAGACAGCCAGTGCGTTTTGTTCCAAAGTAATAAAATCAAATAACCCAAAAGGTTTGAGGAAGTGTATTTGCGGATGATGTTCTGTAATGCAGCATTTTTCCATCCTTGATCGTGTATGGGGATGCACACTTATGATAATGGGAAGTTGATATTGTTGGTGCAGTTTTTCGAACGCGCTCAAGAAGGATCGTAGGCGATCATCTAGATCAACATTCTCGGCACGATGCAGGGTAACGAGGAAGTATTGTTGAGGTTTTAGTTGTAATTGATTGAGAATATTTGATTGCTGGATGTATTTATGATAATTTTTGATAACTTCAAAAATAGGATTTCCTGTAACAAAAATTCGCTCTCCTTCGATCCCTTCTTTTATAAGATTCTTTCGACTCCGTTCGGTATAGGGCATTAAGATATCACTAGAATGATCAATAATGCGACGATTCACTTCTTCCGGTACTCGGTCGTCATAACAGCGGTTTCCGGCCTCCATATGATAAACGGGTATTCCATACCTTTTTGCTACAATCGCTGAAAGTGCACTGTTCGTATCACCTAATATAAGAAATTTATCAGGTTTGTAATCGGTGATGAGTACTTCGATGTGAGAAAGTAGCTCCCCAACTTGTTTGCCAAAAGTACCCCGAATATTCAGGTAATGATCTGGTTTGCGAATCTGCATTTGATCAAAAAAGATGTCGTTTAAATTTTCATCGTAATTCTGTCCGCTATGAATGAGGATCAGTTTGCAATATTTATCTAATTTCGGAATGATAATGCTTAGGCGAATGATTTCTGGACGGGTGCCGAGAACGATCATTACTTTCATCTCAATAGTTCTCCATCCTCTCCAGCAATATCTTCGATCATGAGTTTTTGTTTCTTGAGTAGCAGCCTTACGTCTTCAAGACTCATAATATTATCAGCAGAGCTGTATTCCTTTTGAAGAGCAGGAGTTATTCGTTGGGAAGAGCGGATTTCCGGCAACAAAGGAAGGATAGCATAATAGTTGCCTTTCTCGATAGTACGGGGGCATTCCTCCTCTGAAACAAGAATTTCGTGAATTTTTTCTCCCGGTCTAACGCCGGTATATACGATGTCAATGGGGCGCTTATCAATAAGGGCTGCAGCAATATCGGTTACTTTTGCTGAAGGGACTCTTGGGATATAGGTTTCTCCTCGTTGAGCTTCTTTGTATGCGGAAAAAATTGTGTCCACAGCTTGATCAAGGCTCAGTAAGAAACGAGTCATTTCTCTTGTTGTAATGGTTAAGGGTCCCCCCCGCAGGATTTGTTCGTGAAATAGAGGAATGACTGAACCGCGTGAAGCAAGCACATTACCATATCGAACACAAATGAAACGCGTGTTAGGACAACGCATATTGGCTTGTATAAATATCCGCTCTTGAATTGATTTCGTCATTCCCATGACATTGACAGGCTTGCAAGCTTTGTCAGTAGAAATGCCAACTACTGTCTCGATAGGGAGATGTTGGTTTTCGATAGCTCGAACAATATTTTCAGGGCCAATGATATTAGTCATTACTGCTTGATATGGAGCATATTCACAAGTAGGAACTTGTTTTAATGCAGCCGCATTAAAAACGATATCAACCTGCTGCAAGACACTGCTTATGCTGAAGTAATCTCTCACGTCACCGATACGGAATTCTAAAATGTCATTAATTTGCTGGTAAATGACCTCGTCTGTGGTCGCTTTTTTTTGCAAGTATTCTAAGCGCATAAAATGCTGTTTTGCTTCATCTCTGGAAAAGATGATAATTTTCTTAGGTTTACCGCACTCACCGCTCAGCAAACGCTTGGTGAGAACTTTGCCTAAAGAACCAGTACCGCCAGTAATGAGTATTCGTTTATTATCAAACATAGAATTATTTATTCCTTATTTGTTCATATAATGTTGATGTTTTTGCTAATTCCTCAATCATTTCTTCCCAAGAAGGAGGCTGGTAACCAGTAAGCTGACGAAAACGGGAGGAATCTAGACTCCGATCACAAAAAAATTCATCGTCAGGTATTATATCAATATCTTTTCGAAAAGCTTTTTTTGTTAATGTCAGCAGATCAAATTTGCTTATTTTTTCGCTAGACACATGAAAGACTCCACTTAGCATGGGATTGGGAATAACATAATCTGCAATAATGCGAGAAAGTTCATCTGTAGTAAAACCAGTGTAAATGGCCTTACGGTAGCCACGAATAGTCCCTTGTTGACTTAAGAACCACTCAATAAGGCCTAAATGATTCTTTATCTCCCTGCCGATGATAGATGTACGCAATGTGATGCAGTGGGGGTAACTTACCTCACCGAGGTATTTTGTTCTGCCATAAAGGTCTTCAGCATCTGAGGGGTCAGATTCATGATAATTACCCTTTTTACCATTGAAAACGCAATCTGTGCTGATGTGAATCATACGGATTTTAGCAGTACGGCAAACCATAGATATTCGGTGGGGTAGCATGGCATTGAGAGAAATTGAGAATAAGGGGTCGCGTGCTAGGTGTCCCATTTGCTTGATTAAGCCAATGCAATTTATAACCAAATCCGGTTGAATGGAGGCAAATGCTCGTATGACTTGATCAAAATTAAGGGCATCCACCATAGGCCGAATATATTCGCGTGGAAATACCGGCATGTCTGGAAACTCTGATCCATCTCCTCGGACAGTAACCCAAACTTCGTGCTTTTTGCTTAGATTGATCCACAACCGATGACCCAGCATACCGGAGCCGCCAAGAATTAATATACGCATTATTCCTCCTCTACTGTTTTCTTCTTATCCAAAAACTACCGCTGTTAGCCCAATTACTTTTTAAATCGAAATGAGGGAAGGCTTCACAAAACTTGTCCATGTAGTTAGTTTGGATGTAATTCATAGCTAAAACTACTTCAAAATCATGATTAAAAGCAAGAAATGCTTGTAATAAATATGCTTCCGTCCAGAATACACGAAAGACGGGGTTTGTATAATAAACTTCTGGATATTCATAAGGCAAATTAATATCGTGAGCATGGATATATACGCCCGGCTTTAAGGAGGGAATAATATCTAGGTAAAGAAAATTAACATCTCCACCAATGCGCACAGTATGCCCAGAATCGATAAAGAGGATATCGTTCTCTTCCAATATAGAGAAAACCGATTCGCTGACCAGCTCAACTCTTGACTTGATTAATTGACTTAATCCCGGCAACCCTTCAATGGATGGATACGGATCAATCACTAAGTATTGGCATTCATAAGCAGAGTCATCAAGCTTATTTTTTTGTAAGGCTGCAGAAATCACCCAAGAAGAATGGCCTGAACCTACCTCGACGATATGTTTAGGTTTATTCATACGAATGATAGTATGCAATGCGGCTGCACAACCATAACTAAAATTACCGTTATGAGTATAATATTCAAATGGGTGAGGGGTTTTGTTTTGCGGCCAGAGACATTCATGTCCATAAGATTCACCCAATTTCTTTAGGTAATCTAATTGTTCTTTAACTCTAAAGTTAATGCCTTTTAGTTCACTTACCCTATCCCATATTTTTCGTTCTTTCAAATCTTGAATATCAGGGATAGGGGAATAGAAGTGCACTGGCATAGGTAAAAACCCGTGCTTTAGGCAATCGTCTGTTCCTTCTCCAGTCTGCACCATAAGGCGCATTAAGTGCAATAATAGGGGTTTAAATGGTGTGATTAAGAGGCTTTTGATAGTTTTCTCTAAACCATAATATAGTTTTCCTGCTGGGGTATATAAATTTTTAAGTATAGCATTCTTCTGGGCAAATTTTTTAATTTTTTTCATTCTACATACCAATTATCCTATTCTTGAATCTCTTGTACTAAATCCCATGCTGGAGGATGGATCTGTTTGCATACTGTTTTGGTGGCAATATGAGGTTTATTTTGAAAAAACGATAAGTGATAAACATCCTTGTTATAAAATTAGTAATTTTTTCAGTAGAAACCCTTGTGAAAATTTTACCCTTTCATTATTTTTCTAAAGCTATCAAAACTGAAATTATATTGTTAAATAAATTACATTAGCACGATGAACCTGTCATCACAAATTTATATATCTCAACAACTTGATTTTTAATAATTTTTTCATCTAATCGTTGATGTAATATTTGTTGATTGATTTCAGCAGCTTTATCAACTAGTGTATCATCTGTTAATGCCTGTTTAATACACTTTGCTAGCCCTAGTAAATCATCGGGTTTAACAAGAAAACCATTTACCCCATGTGTGATCCACTCATAAGCACAGCTGGTATTGGATTGAATAGGAAACGATCCCATTACTATTGCCTCCAGACAGGACGTACTAATTCCGTCACTTAGATTATTTCCAATAGATATCCGCGATCGCCCATGTAATTTTAGCATTTCTTCATGCGAAACGTAGGGCAAGGCTTGAATATGTAAACCGTGCTCATTTCTTAATCTTTCAATTTCATTTATGACTATGTCTGATGGTAAATATACAATTATATTATACTTATTATCAAGTATTAATTCTTTACATAATTCTATGGCTTTTAAGATATGCAAACCCTTATATACCCAAGATTCAGCTCCCTTAACGGCAATGGTTTTTCGACTGGAAGGTTTATCATCTTGTTTTAATTTCTTTATTTCTTCAATGTTAAAACCACCTGCGTTCGGTAGAACAGGTAAAAAAATACCCTTGAAACCTAGATTACTTGCTAATGTTATATCTCTATGACATTCACTGCTATAATAGTCGCAAGAAGCTAATACTTGTTTTATCATGTCTCTATGTTCTTCAAATCTTCCAAAGTAATGAATATCTGCTCCCCAATTTGTTACTATCCATGTAGGAAACTGCCCCCTTATTATTTTTTTTGCTTTTAATGTTAAATAGGCATTGTGTTGGAGTTCTAAACTGTGGATAATATCTGGTTTAATTTCACTGATTACCGATGCTAACATTTTATGTGTTTGTTTGAGGGATAGCGATATATTGTGCAATAAGGGCAATAAAATAACCGGATTGATTATCACATTGATTACTAAACGGAGAACTCTTTTAATAGTCCGAATTATCAGAGAGTCTCGTCCAACATAAATGGGTATTTTAATCTTATATTCAACAGGATGGTATATCTTACCATATATATTTATTTTTTTATCTTTTTCATATTCTTTCAAGATATTATGGATTGAATGATCACAAATAAATAAATGAATATCCCATCCTTGGTCTGTAATTTGTTTTATCCAGCGAGCTGTATGGATACTGGATCCGAGTGCTACAAAAAGAATTTTGGGTTTACTTAAAAGCTTTTCTTTCATTTACTTTATTGATTATTTATTAAATCGATAAATATTTCTTGATTATTACGAGGAGAAAAGTCATGGATTGCTCTTTGAAAAGCATGATAGGTTAGTTCTTTTCGGAGAGTGTCATTAGAGATAAGAGTATTAATTGACTGGATCAGCTTATGATTATCTTCCTGGTCAACGACTATTCCACAGTGATGTTTGTTTAAATACCAATTAACAAAAGTATTCGATGGTACATGAGCTAATATAGGAGTACCACTTGCTAAATAATCTCCTAATTTTGCTGGAGAAGAAGTACGTATTACAGGAAACGATTCTGGACTGAAAGAGAATGGCAAAAAAAGAATATCAGCATTGTGTAAGATGGTTTTAAGTTCTTGGTAACTGACATGCGAATGATAAACTACAAAAGGACTTTCAATACCATAGGACAATAAGACTTCCCTGTCTTGAGCTGTGTATAAATGCAAAGTAATATTTTTGTTTCCTATTTGCTCTAATGCGTTGATCAAGTTTCGTAATGACTTGTTATTTACGTGATATACAGCACCACTGTAAACAATATTAATCCTCTCGTCCTTCTTTGACTTGTTATAATCTTTAATAGCAGGTTCTTCATCTAGTAAATTACGGATTATTGTAGCTTTTACCTTAAGCCTTTTTTCAATTTCTTCTTTCATGAATTCATTTGGCACAAAAACCCCATTAGCCTGAGGAAATATGATCTGCTCATATTTCAAAGCAATAGCTCTTTGTTTAGGAAGCATCCATTGATAAACAAAATCGTCAAATAAGTATGGAAAATAACCAATATTTAATAATTTACTAGCATAATAAGCTGATGGGATATCATACAGGCTGCCTGATGCTGCAATGATGCACTTGCAGCCTTTATTTTTTAAAATGTGAAAAATTATTAAAGATCTGAGGAGTACTTCTATGTGAAATATTGCGCTGTATCTTCTAAGAGGCAGGTTAGGTATATAGTATTTTTGCAAATTATCTGCAACTGTTTGAATAGAGTTAGGTGTTGATAAGAGTAAGTGATAATTCCTTTTATTAAATGCTTTCAATAGCCTTCCTAAGATAACTGCTTGCCCTGACCAGGAAGGAGGTAAAACATGGGAGATAAGCGCAAATTTGTTATCTTTCATTCGAGGTATTCCCTATAGTTATTTAATAAATACATTGTTGTTCCTCTAAACGAGATAGATTTTATCTACGGA
>DAOUFY010000031.1:0-25971 GCA_034429745.1 Anaerolineales bacterium | reverse complement strand
CCAATCATGCCTTGGAACCCCTCTTGATAAATGATCTCCAGCAGCAAGCGCGGCACGTGTCCTACTTTGCTGCGGGTAATCAAGTTGATAGTGCCCTGCCATAGCGCTGCACTGGTCTTATCCAAATCATCATCAGTCGCGCCGGTTATTTCTGAACTGTATTGATTGGCAATGCCGTACACACCCAGCACTACAAAAGGCACAAGATATTCATTGCGAAAAGTGCGCTGATTTGCTTTGTCTTCTTTTTTAAAAGCGCCGGTGCCTTGTACCAATTCCACCTGAGCTTGATGCAATGACCGTCCCCACTTAAACTGTAAGGGTCCAGTCCAAGAGAAGGAAGCTTTTTCTTCTGTATCAGTAACCCCAAACACACGCGCATCAATACATTTACCCAGTGCCTCTTCGCTCTCTGTGACTTTATATTTATCCTTCAGTTCTTTAATCCGTGAGGGAAGAGTTTTAGGCTCAGCATCCACAAACACTTCTAAGCCATCTCGCAGCCATTGATCGCGTATGGTGCGTTTAATGCGTACATCCGAAACCATAATTTGGTTGCTCAGCTCATCCATGCGCGGTTGATTAGCATTCAGCGGATCACCGTTGGGGTTAGCATCCTTTACACTGTAGATAAATAATACTTCACGTCTGTTTTTAAAACTCATTTTGTTGCCTCCTCATCCTTTTTTTCTGTAGATTTTAATTGTGGGTAAAGTTGATACAAATAGTTCCACGCGTTGAGAAACGCAGTAGAAAAAATAAAGTTACCATCAACGCCAAGCTCTTCCGTAGCTTGCAGCAAAGCTTCACTTGCCAAATTTGCTAGCTCAGTAATCTGCCAAATATAAGGCACATCATAAACGTTGATCAGCATAGGCACCTGCGAAAGCTGCTGCTTGAGTTCGCGTTTTTTCAGCTTTCCAAAGCTTAGCTTTTTAAAGAGCGGAGCGCTGCTTAGCGATCCATCTTTGCCGGCTTGGCATCTGGCGATGAACCTATCAGTTGTCCCCCGTGCTATTGTTGTCTTTAGATCTTTGCCGGCTTGGCATCTGGCGATGAACCCAAGCACTACGCCGCTGAAAAATGCTCCCTTGCCCAGCGGCTTTTGCATAGACGGGTCTTTAAAACTATCAATCCAATCTGTTGTTATAGTCATAAATCATCTCCTTCGATTCCAATAGTTTGATTGAATAAAGTAAAGAATTCAAATAGCATCCACAAGCTATGCAGCTGCGATGCTCCGTCGTAAGCCTCTTTGTTCTTTGGTCGAATCCAATCTTCATCGCTGAATAAACCCGTTAAGCGGCTGACAGCCAGCGTTTTGTAATAACGCACATCAATGAGTTGGTTTTGGAACAAACTGGCAATGACGGTTAACACATTTTCCTTCATCACTTTTTGTTCCTCATTCAATTTTTCTTTATTTTCCTTTCTGTTGACTGCTAACGACATAAGCAAAGCGGCAATCGTTCTTATGGCAGTATCTAAACCCATCTGCTTTTCCTTTTTGCCATTGAGGTCAAATCTCCCATTTACCTCCTTCCATAATTTTTGTAGTTTTCTGAAATGCGAGGGCGGCACATCCTCTATCAAGCGGTGTAAAATAAGCTGAGCTCGGTTTTGTTCCACAAATAAGAAGTGATAGACAAAGCTGGCATCCCGCCGGGCTAGCAAATCCAAATAACGTTCTTCACTTTCTACGCCTTCTTTTAAGTAGCTTTTGCCATCCTGAATAAGCTGCTTGAAGGCTGGCTTGCCAATCACTTCCGGCACTACCCAAATTTCCATACTGCTAAGTGCCCATTCCTTTTTCCCTTGCCCTTCTTTCTGTTTTTCACTGCTAAGTGCCCCACCTAGCTTCAACACCGATTTGTCCTTCACTGCGGTAGCCCCACCGCTAATCAAGGTATAACAGCGGCTGCATAAAGGAAAGACTTTATCTATAAACTTACTATTGCCAGCGGGCAAAAAATTCTTTTTATCAAACGTCGCAAAAGCATAGATATCCTTAACCGAATAAGTGCTTTCTTCCAAGTCAGCATGACATAAAGCGCACCAGCGCTCTTGAAGTGCTATACTCTTCATCTTGCCGCTTTTTGAAGCTTCAGTTTTTTTCTTCTTGTTGCGAAAATAAGCCCGGAAGGCACGCACTTCACCCGGGAAAAGAAATTCACCGTTAGGTCCCTGCACTCCAAATAGTAACAAATAAGAACGTTTCTTATCGCTCCATAATTTGGCTAACTCTTGTACCCGCTGTTCAAGCGCCTCCATAATCACATCCACACTGCCATTCCCAAAACAGCCGCCTGTTTCAAAACCGCGCAAAGTGCTTTTATACAGCTTATTAAAGTGTGAACCTCCATTTTGCTTCCAACCGCTGCCGCCTTGTTCACCTACCAATTCATCGAATGCTTTGTCTCCTACTCCTTTTCCCAGTTTGTACAGCGGGCTGAACTTCCAAGTTGTATTGCTGCCGGGCGGTTTGCGATAAAGATATTTCCAGCGCATCTCCTCCACAGAGCCTCCGCCGCAATAATCTGCTAAGATAAAGTTGCCTACTCCCACTACATTAAGAATTTCTGCGTTAACATCCTTTACTTGCAGCGGAACGCGTATTTCCTGAGGTCTTTGATCTTCCTTCTGTTGAGGGTTAGGAATCCCAAGCGGCAGGGTAAGAAAATTGTAGAGATCATGCAACTCCTCAGGCACATGCTTTAAGTTTATTTCTTCAAAATATTCACCAATTTGTCTTACACCGTGTAAAAATCCCATAATTATCTCCTTACTATTAATTGAATAAAACCGAAACCCTGCGCATTTTTAGAACCCAAGCCGGCATCCAAAGCCAACTGCAGCAATTCTTTAGGTCCGCTCAAGCGGAACTTACCAGAGTATCCCTTAATCACTGTGCCCTTATAGCTCACAATATTCAAGCGCGGTTGCTGCAAAGGTTGCAACGTTACCTCGCCCTCTGGAAATTGCTTGCCATAGACTGCAACATACTTTTTTTGCAAATTTTCAGTAATAATGCGGTTAAAGTCCTCTTCGCCGGGCTGAAAATAGCAGGTGTACTTCGCCCCATTGGGGCGCAGCAGCGTACTATAGGCTACAATCGGCGATTTCGTATACACCATGGTACTTTCACCGACTTCAAACGGCTCACCTACTTCTACCTCCACCTCATCAATCCGTGTTCCTCCTAAGATATGGTGCCGCTTGCCCACCAGCAGCGTATGACAGATAGAGATACAAAACGCCTCAATCGGAGAAGCCAAACTAAACCGGCAAACATTGCCAAAATTTATTTGCTGCTTTTCAGAATCTATTTTATATTCGCCAAAGAGGCGCGAATAAACGAACAGCTTGAATGATCGGTTATTTACCATAAAGCCTTGATCATGAAGCATTGCTGCCAACGCAGGGTCTATTGCACTGTAAATAAACCCCTGCAGGATGTGATTGTAATGAATAGGCAAGACAAAGTCATCTTCACTTTTAAAACTCAAATTTACATACATGTTTAAATTCCTTTCAGGTAGGCAATGCTGCATTCATTATACTCTAATCATCAATAATGATTACCAATATTATTTTTATCCTCCTTTCCAGCCCATCCCCTCCTTTGCACACAATTTCAGCTGCCATTTCCATTCTCAAGCCGCTTTGCAGCGCGGTAATGCTCCGCCCGCACTCGGGCTCTCAGCCAAAGCGGCTGCTCCACATATACATGCTCACCGTAATACAGCAGCCAGTTGATCATCTCCTCCGTTACACCAACCGTAAAGCGTACCCGTACCTGCCCATCTTCCAACATTTCATTCACTTGGCTTTTATGCCATGTCTCCTCCGATACCCACCTGCCCGCCAGCGCATCAAACAGCAAACTTACTTCCTCTACCTTCGTGCTGGGGTTGCGTATAATGCCCCAATTGTCGCCAAGATATTCTTCAAGGTTAAACTCCTGCACCATAGTGTAGAACTCATCCAGCATCTTTGCCTGTTGAATGCGGTCTATCTTAAAAGTGCGCACTTCTTTGCTCAAATGATCAAAAGCTACCAAGTGCCACGAACGGCCATAAGGGAAAACAGCATACGGCTCCACTTTGCGCACTTTTATTTTCGGTGTTCCATCCTCGCCCGGCGTTAGGTACTCCATTTCTACCTGCCGCTTTTCTGCAAGGGCGCGGTTCAACAGCAAAAGCATGCTTTGGCGAGGAGTTCTTTCGGCATGCTTCGGCAGCTTATCTGCTGCCTCGCGCAGCAACGGCAGCAACTCTTGTGGGAAAATTGTTTCCAAACGCGCAATCGCCGCCGCCAGCTCAGCGGAATTGACTCCCGGCAGCACCTGTGCTGATCGTGCCGCCATCAATAACGCTAATCCCTCCGCAAAGGAATAACTCAGGATCGGCAGTTTAGGTATTTGTTCAAAGTAATATCCCCTCGAATCACGCTGCAGCTTCAGGTTCAAGCGATATTTTATGATCTCCAAATCCTTTTGGATCATGCGTTCGCTCACTTCATGAAATTCGGCTAATTTTCGCCGCGTCCAATGATTTGGGGTACTTATAATTTGCTGAATAATATCTAAGACGCGTGCAATGCGCCTAATGTCTTCGGTTCTGCCTAATGAAACAGAATAATTTTGTTTCATCACACCTTCCTTAATTGATCTTTTGCCCCAAAAGGAAATCTTTTGTTCCTTGTTAATTCTGTTATACCACACTTACGGGAACAGTGTTGTTCCCGCAAAAAATTCATTTTGCAAATTTAGTGCAAATGTTAGATCAGCTTGTGTCTGCACCAATATGTTTTCACACTTTCGATTATAATATAGTTGATCAAACCAATGCCAGCTTTACAGCCTTATGGGGTGTTCACTGTAAGCAATGCTGCCTCGCTTGCTGCAGGAGATTTGCCTCACACTCTACTCTGGAGGATGAAATGAAACAAAAATCTTCTTCTCTTTCTCGGCGAGATTTTTTCCAGCTTGCGGGTGCAGCCGCGGCATTAACTTGCATAGCCGGCTGTGAAGCGGCCGCTTCCACTCCCCCGCCACCCCTTTCCCCTCCCCCAATCCCCCAAGACCCTACTATGCCGCCCTTGCCAGCGGACTTGCACCCCGCAAAAGCTGCTCTCTTCCAATTAATGGTCGGCAATTTGCGTTTTGCGGCCGGCGCTCCCAAGCATCCAAACCAAGATCTGCAGCGCCGTCAAGAAATTTCAGCCAAACAGTCTCCTATGGCAGCCATCCTATGCTGCTCCGACTCGCGCGTGCCGCCGGAGATTATCTTTGATCAAGGCTTGGGCGATCTGTTCATCGTCCGCGTGGCTGGCAATGCAGCTGCTTTCAGTGATGTCATTGCTTCATTAGAGTATGCCGTTGAGCATTTGCATACCCCTTTAGTGCTTGTGCTTGGCCACCAAAAGTGCGGTGCGGTTACCGCCGCCTTGGAAGATGCAGAACTCGAAGGCAGCTTGGGCAAGTTGATCGCTGCATTAAAGCCTGCGGTTGAGCTCTCCCAGCATCAGCCGGGCGACCGCCTGGATAATGCCATCCGCGCCAACATTCAGCTCAGCCTCAAAAACATCCTTAAGTACTCCCCAATTATCTCTAAAGCTGCTCAGCATGGAGAAGTTGAACTCAGCGGAGCATACTATTCCCTAGACAGCGGCAGAGTGGAATTTATATAAAACCACTTCACTGCTCACTTTGTCAACCTTATGCGCTACCTCTACTTTACTGTGTTCATTAGCGGGATGACTACCCTGGCAGTGGAAATGTCTGCCTCGCATCTCATGGGTCCATATTTTGGCGATAATCGCCTTGTCTGGGCAAGCATTATCGGCCTTATTCTTGTCTATCTCACCATTGGTTACCTTTTAGGCGGCAAAATCGCCGACCGCTCCCCCTACCCTAAAAATATGTACCGCATCTTAGCTTGGGGAGCCTTCAGCATAGGCATTATTCCCTTTGCAGCTGCGCCCATTCTTACGCCGGCTGCTAATGCCTTCGATCAGCTTCAGCTTGGCATCCTCTTTGCTTCATTCGCGGCAATGCTCATCCTATTCAGCTTACCTCTTACGCTGCTTGGCACCATCTCGCCTTATGCTATCCGCTTAGCCATTCAGGATAAAGAAAGCAGCGGCAGCATAGCCGGCAAAATCTATGCAGTGTCAACCCTCGGTTCATTTTTAGGCACATTCTTACCCAGTCTAGTGCTTATCCCCTTCATTGGTACCCGCGCTACTTTCTTCCTTTTCAGCTTTCTGCTGCTGCTGGTTGCTTTCGGCGGACTCGCTCAAACCTCTGGTGTGCAAAGCCTTTTGCCCCTGCTGTGGATGCCGCTGCTGCTTGCCCTTTTTGCTCTGTATGCCGTGCGAATGCCCTACAAAACCACGCAGCACCAAATTTACGAAACAGAATCTTCCTACAACTACATCCAAGTGCTCGAAAAAGATCAATACCGCTACTTGCGCCTTAACGAAGGACAGGGCGTTCACTCTGAATATCATCCACAGCAGATTGGTTTTCAAGGTCCATGGGAGCAGTTTCTGGTAGCTCCCTTCTTCAATAAACCGCCAACCACCCCACAGCAAGTCAAGCGGATCGCCATCATTGGTTTGGCCGGCGGCACCATTGCCCGCCAAGCTACCGCAGTCTTTGGTGAAATCCCCATTGATGGTTATGAACTGGATGCCAAAATCATCGAGGTGGGCAAGCAATACTTTGGCATGACACAACCCAACCTCAACCCTATAGCCGCAGACGGCCGCTGGGGAATAACTCATAACCCAAACCGCTACGACCTTATCGCGGTTGACGCCTACCGCCCACCTTACATCCCATGGCATTTAACCACCTGTGAATTTTTCCAAACCCTATCCGAGCGTTTAACGGAAAAAGGCACGGTTGCTATTAATGTAGGCCACGCACCTCAAGATCGGCGCCTGATTGATGCCCTAGCCGGCACGATGCAAACTGTCTTTCCCTCGGTGCATGTCATGGACGTGCCCAACACCTATAATGCCATTGTCTATGCCACCAAACAGCCCACTACTTGGATATACCTTTACCAAAATTACTTAACCCTTTCCAGAAACAAGCATACCCACCCTTTGCTCATCGAGGCAATGGGCATAACCATTCTTAATCAGCAGCCAACCCCTGTTCAACAGCTTGTCTTTACCGACGATAAAGCACCAGTAGAGTGGCTGACTCATAGCCTTATATTTCACTATATACTCTCCGGAGGTTTAAAAGAACTACAATGAAATTTTCAGCCGGATTAAGATTACTCAGCTTTGCTGTCGCTTGTCTTACACCGCTTGTACTCATCCTTACGACAATTCGCCTGATGCTTATGCCATGGTTTCTCACCTTTGAATATCACACGCCGGGTTTTCCCGAAGATCCCTATGGTTTTACACTTGCCGATCGGCTTACCTATGCCCCCTATGCCGTTGAGTATCTGATAAACGACGCAGATATATCCTACCTCGCCGATTTGCGTTTTCCCGAAGGCGTTACCGTGCCCGAACCTTCCTGCAAGCAAATGAGCGACTGCAGTTTTCTGTTCAATGAACGCGAGCTGTCGCACATGAAAGATGTGAAACAAGTAACCCAGCAGGTGCTGCGGGTGTGGCGCATAGCTCTTATCTTGTTGGGAATTTTAGCCGTTCTCGCTTGGACAAGAGGATGGAAAGCAGCCTTTGTTAATGGGCTTGCCGCCGGCAGCCGCCTTACTGCCATACTGTGCTGCACCCTGCTGTTGGGCGTTTTTATATCTTTTGGCGTACTCTTTGTCCTTTTTCATGATATTTTCTTCGCTCCCGGCACTTGGATGTTTCTAACTTCCGATACCCTCATCCGCCTTTTCCCCGAACGCTTCTGGCGCGATGTATTCCTCATTGCCTTGGGCTTACCTGCCTTCTGCGGAGCAGTTTTGGGTTGGGGTTTAAAACGCTACGCAAGCAGTGCGCTTGAGTAATGAGCTCCTTCAATATTTCTTAGCTGAAAGAGATGTGATTGTCATCTTTCTTTATATAAAAATTCCAATAGTAAATCAACCATAAGCATAAAAATAATTTGCAATTTTTTCGGATATTATTTATAATAAATGATATGATTCTGGTAACGGGAGCAACCGGCTTTATAGGGCAGGCACTGGTCAAACAGCTTCTCAGCCAACATTACGAAGTGCGCCTGCTAATACGCCCCTCAAAGAAAACACCTAACCTGCCGGTTGGAATTCCAGTAGAAGTCGCCGTCGCGAATCTCAAAGATGAACGCGGCCTGCGTTCAGCCATGCAAGGAATCGATACCATCTACCATTTAGCCGGCAGCGAACGCAAAGGCGCTTATGCTAGCTTGTTGGAAGATGACATCCAAGGTACGCAGATGATCACCGCAATCGCAAAAGAAGCCGGTGTAAAACGGATCATCTACCTAAGCCATCTCGGTGCCGACCGCGCTTCCGCTTATCCCTTGCTTAAAGCCAAAGCTATTGCCGAAGAAATTATTCGCCGCAGCGGCATTGATTACACTATCATTCGTTCGGCAGTGGTCTATGGACCTGGTGATCACTTTACCCTGCAATTTGTTCGTTTGGCTTATCTGCTTCCCTTTGTCTTCCCCATCCCTGGCGATGGACAGATGAAGCTGCAGCCAATTTGGATCAATGACATCGCTTTATGCCTTGCTTGGTGCTTAGATATTCCTGCTGCTATCAACCAAACCCACGAGATCGGCGGCGCTGAATACCTATCCTTTGAAGCACTCATGGCAAAGGTACTCAGCGCAGCCAAAATCAAGCGGAAATTTATTCACATTTATCCTTCTTACCTGCGCTTATTGGTTATCTTCCTGGAAAATTCTATCCCTTATTTTCCTATCTCCATATTTTGGTTAGACTATCTGGCAGCCAACCGTACTTGTGCGCTAGATACGTTGCCGCGGGTCTTCAATTTAATCCCTTCGTTGTTCGATCAGCATCTTGATTATCTAAGCCAATTTTCCGTACTGCCTATTCCAAGCTTCTTGCGAAGATCTAAAGCCAAAAAGAAACTGCGATAAAAAGGAGAAAGATATGAATATCTATGATGCAACCTTAGAACTAAACCCATCATTACCACATTGGCCCGGTGACCCGCCATTCGAACGAAAAATGATCCAAACCATCGCCAATGGAGACAACTGCAATGTCTCTCAGCTGATCATGACAGCTCACTGCGGCACCCATATTGATGCGCCCAATCATTTCATTGACGGAGCAGCAACCGTTGATCACATTCCCTTGAAGACACTTATCGGGCGAGTATATGTAGTTCATTTTCCTCAGGTCCGAGCCATCTCTGCCGATATGCTGAGAAAAGTATCCTTGCCGCCGCGCACCAAGCGTATCTTCATTAAAACCGATAATTCTGATTTATGGAAAAATGGTCATAAATCTTTTTATAAGGATTTTGTCGCTTTAAAGGAGGATGCAGCTGAGTATTTGGTTGAGAAAAATGTTATCCTTGTGGGTATAGATTACCTATCTATTGCCCCGTATGATGAACCAAATCCCGTTCATCACATATTGCTGAGCAATGGCATTGTCATTGTGGAAGGGTTAGACTTATCCACAGTGCAAAGCGGGCGCTATGCCTTATACTGCCTGCCCTTAAACATTAACGGCAGTGATGGTGCCCCCGCTCGGGTGATCCTAGTAGGAGCATAATGACTTGGGAAAACTCATTGCCATTCTTGGCAACTGCGGTGCCGGAAAAACCAGTCTCGCTAAACATCTTGCCGCAGAATTAGGATTCACCCCCTGCCTTGAGCAGCATGCTGAACGTCTATATCATAGCCAAGTATGCAATCAGCAGCTGCATGCTGCCGCCAATCAGGTAGATTTTCTACTCGCCCGCGCAGAACAAGAGCTGCTCACCCGCTCCCAGCCTGGCATTGGCATCCAAGATGGCGGGCTAGAGCAAGATTATCTTATCTTCACCCAGCTTTTCTACCGAAAAGGTCTATTAAGCGAAGCAGATCTTCAGCTTTGTACTCGTTTGTACAAAATGCTGCGCACTTTTCTTCCCCCGCCTGATCTCTTCCTCGTTCTCTCTGCCGATCTTCCCATACTCGAACAGCGCCTCCGCCAGCGTCAGCGCGCCGAAGAAATCACCAAGGTTCAAGACCTTGCCATCATTGAGGACTTACTAAAGACTTGGCTTGCTTCTTCCCCGCCTGTGCGCATCCTGCAGCTTAACGCCAACGATCAAAGCCTGTTCTCGCCCTCAACACTAGCTCATATCAAAGAGGAACTTGCCAAACTCTAAGGCCGTAATAATACAATCCCCTCACAAGTAATCCCGCAGATGATGGCCGCGGGTGGGATGGCGCAATTTGCGGATTGCCTTTGATTCAATTTGGCGGATACGTTCGCGGGTAACGTTATAATACTGGCCTACTTCTTCCAGCGTGTGATATCGCCCATCCACAAGCCCAAAACGCATCTTAAGCACCTCTTGCTCGCGCTCTGAAAGAGAAGAAATAGCCTCAAGCAGCTGCTGACGCAGCATCTCCCGCGAAGCAGCATCCAACGGAGCTACAGCATCTTGGTCTTCTATAAAATCACTTAGTTGGCTGTTATCTTCCATGCCGCTTGGGCTGTCCAAAGAGACCGGATCATCCGCAGCCCGTAGCACATATTCAACTTTTTGGGCAGCTTTTTTCAGGCGCAGAGCTAGGTCATCATCCAAGGGCTGCCCTTTAGCTAACTTTTGTTGAATAAGCTCAGCTTCCTCAGGTGGAATAAAGCCGGCTTTTAAGGCAATCTCCTCCGAAGTTGGCTCGCGTCCTAAGATCTGCGTCAGTGTTCTGCGCTCGCGGGCTATGCGATTAACCAACTCATAAATATGAACGGGAATTCGTATCGTCCGCGATTGATCGGCAATCGAACGGCTGATAGACTGCCTAATCCACCAAGTAGCATAAGTGCTGAACTTGTAGCCGCGGCTTGGGTCAAATTTGGATACTGCCCGCAAAAGCCCAATATTGCCTTCTTGCACCAAGTCCATTAAGGAACTATCGCGGTGAACGTAATGTTTCGCAATACTCACAACCAACCGCAGATTGGAACGGATGAGGGTTTGGCGCGACTCCTTTGCCAGGGCAGCTATCTCCTCCAAGTATTCATCCAGGCTTTCAAAAGCCTGAAGGTTTTGCTGCACATCCTCCTTAAAAGCTTCGAGGTTCAACTTGCACTCACTTTGCGGATCATCTGATTGCAGCTGATGTTGAATGTGCTCAAGTATCGCACTCACTGCTTCCGGCAGCAACAAATAAGCATTAACATACACTTCAAAAGCATGGCGGGCTAGAGCATTCCACTGCTCATCTTGCCCCCACAATCCGTTATCCAAATATCTTCTTAGGTTACTTACTGCCTCTGCTTTTGTAACAGGGATGGCAATTTCATGCAATTCTAAGGCTTCTTGCAGGATAGCTATAAGTGAAGGGAGGGGTTTTCCCCACTGCCCCATACTCGTACAAACATCTTTCCATGCAGAAGCAAGCCGTTCATAAGCTTGCATTAAAAAAGAAATTTCTTCTTCTTTCGTAAGTGGCTGAGAAAGAGACGCTTTGTATTCTTCCCATCTGCGCCCGGCTTCAATACGAGTTGCCAGCCAAAATTCCTCATCGGGTTTTAGCAGCCCAATACTGCCGATCTCTTTCAAGTAAAGCTGAATGGGGTCGCCGCCTAAGGCAGCATAGATTTTCGATGCCGTAAATACATCATCCGAAACGATGTCTTCATCATGTTCTCCAACATCAAAACTGCTGAGATAATCCTCTTCTTCATCCCCATACGGATCTTCCAGCACTTGCTCTTCTTCGTATTCTTCCAATGCTAAATCTTCTTCTTGTTCCAGCGTATCTTCTTCATGTGCTGTCTTTCGACGTCGAGACAAAGAAACGGAGAAAGGAATTCTTTTCTTGGGTTGTTTCATAGCTTTTCTCCCGCGCTATTAGGTGCGCAACCAGGTTGGGGAATGAATTTTGCTAAGCGCTTTATCAAACTTTGCTATATAACGCAAATAATCATTAATCACTGCTTGCAGTTCAGTCAGCCGCTCAACAGCTTGTTCTTTTTGAGCCTCAAGCAATTCGGCATCTAAGCTTTCTTTTTGGTGCAGTATTAGTGCTTTGCGCAGCAGTAATACAGCCCGGTAGAGCTCATACAGCAAACGAACATCTTTCGTATCCTCTTTTTCGGTCAAAGCATAAAGATGGTCCAATACATCATACAACGGCTGCGGTAAATTTTCTTGGATGAATTTATATGGCTCTATCACTTCTTGCTGCACCGACTTTTTCAAGCAGATAAAAATCTCTTGATAGTCAACCCGCCTGAAATCTTGCTGTGAAAGGCGCTCGAGTTTATTTTCCTGCAGCAATCGGTCTAGTGAATAAAGCAGATGAGGTTCGCGCAGCAAAACACCCAGCACATAGCCTTCGCGATCAGCTTGTCCTCCCCGATTTGCCAGAACAACTTCTGCTTCAGGTTTGGGAGATTTTGGCGCTTTTCTTTTCACTTGCATGCCCCACAGAGCGCGTTCGTCTAAGTGAAGTGCGCGGGCTAAATGCTGTCGGTAAGCTTCCCGCTCAACAGGCTGTGGAACATCCTCAATCAACGGCAGCACGTGCTGAACAATGGCAGCTTTTTCCTTCGCATCATCAATATTCCGTTCAGCTATCAACACATCAATCACATGGTCAACAATCGGTTTTGCTTTTTGGATAACCTCTCGCCATAGCTGCGGGTCTTTATGAACTACTTCATCAGGGTCAAGCCCTTGCGGCAATAGGGCAACCCGCAGTTCAGTCTGCAGACGCGATTCTTTGCGCACCAACCCGCGTGCATCAAACACCACATCAATCGTTTCTGAAAGATTTTCCCGAGCCATTTCCAAACCGCGCAAGGTGGCTTTTTGCCCAGCAGCATCCGGATCCAATGCCAAAATGATCTTTTTTGTCAGCGGCTTTATCAGACGCAGATGCTGCTCTGTCAGCGCAGTGCCCATCGGTGAAATGGTATTTTGAAAACCATGCTGATGCAGGGCAATGACATCCATATACCCTTCCACAATCACCACCTGCCCTTCCATACGAATGGCTTTGCGCGCTGCATGCAGACCATACAGCACTTTGCTTTTATCAAACAGAGCAGTTTGCGGCGAATTGAGGTATTTAGGCAGCACATCATCACTTAACGCCCTCGCTCCAAAGCCAGTTATCTTCCCACGGCCATCCCGAATGGGAAACATCAACCGCTGCCGGAAACGGTCATACAATCCTCCATCCTCTCTTTCACTTACCAAGCCAGCTTCAAGCAGGCTTTTTGCAGCAAAGCCTTTCTTCAACAAATATTGGCACAGCACTTCCCAACCAGCCGGGGCAAATCCCAATTCAAACTTTTCTATGGTTTCGTCAGTTAGATGGCGTTGCTTAAGGTATTCTAGGGCTTTCCTCCCCCCTTCAGTACTGTACAACTGATGATGATAAAAAGCCGTTGCTGCCTCTAGCACTTCATGCAGCAGAGATTCTTCTTGTTCACCTTTTTCGCGTTCTGAATAAGCTTTTAGAGTTATGCCCGCTCTGGCAGCTAAAGTCTGCAACGCTTCTCTAAAGGTGAGATTTTCCTTTTTCATTAAGAAAGTAAAAATATCTCCCCCCTCATTGCAGCTAAAGCAATGCCATGTCCCTGTATCAGGGAATACATAAAATGCCGGGGTGCGCGTATTGGGGTGAAAAGGACAAAATCCGGTATAGTTTTTCCCTGCCCGGCGCAGCTGCACCGACTCTCCAATCAACTCGATGATATCAATCCGAGCTTTTATTTCATCAAGTTCTGACATAGCTATCGTCTGCTATCGAGAGTGAACACTGATGCAAAAGTTCAACGATTTTCAGAACGTAACTGCTGTACTTGTACTGCAGCATGATAAGAAGAGCGCACAAGCGGCGCACTTTCCACCCACTGAAAACCTAGCTGCAAACCATATTCTTTTAACGCTTGAAATTCCTCTAAAGTGTAATAACGTTCAACAGGAAGATGAGCTTTGCTCGGCTGTAAGTACTGGCCTATGGTTAAGATGTCAACATTCCAGCTGCGGATTTCCGCCATTACTTCTTGTACTTCAGTGAAAGTTTCACCTAATCCTACCATAATACCGGATTTTGTTATAGCATTAGGCTGCAATTTTTTTGCATTAGTTAAAGTCGCTCTTGCCCATTCAAAGCGATCCTGTGGTTGTACCTTTTTGAATAAACGCGGTACAGTCTCTACATTATGGTTGAGAATATCCGGCCGAGCGTCCATGACAATTTTAAGCGCATCAATATCGCCCTTAAAATCCGGAATAAGCGCTTCAACTGTGCAGCCGGGCTGCAGCTCTCTTATCCGCTGAATAGTGGCAGCGAAGATAGAAGCTCCCCCATCTTCACAATCATCGCGATTCACCGAAGTAATAACAGCATGTTTCAACCCCATTGCTTTTACAGCTTCTGCAATGCGCTGCGGTTCTTCAAGGTCTAAAGGTAGCGGTTTGCCGCGTTTTACATCACAGAATCCACAACTGCGTGTGCATATATCCCCAAGCAGTAAAAATGTAGCAGTGCCGGCATTGAAACACTCGCCAATATTAGGACACATAGCTTCTTCACATACTGTGTGCAAGGCTTTGCTGTGGATTAACGTTCGCACATGATCGTAGGATTCACCCATCGGTGCCCGTACGCGAATCCACTCCGGTCTCCTTTGCGGACGCTGTTGAGTTTCACCGATTTTTATTCTTTCTCGGGTTGGGGTTTGTGCCATTCTCTGTTCTCCACCACTATAATCAAGAAAACCATTAATCAATTGCAACGAAGTGTTCTTCGTTGAGGAAATTATATCACGGTTTTCAACTTATTCGCATCAAGCAATAACGCCAGTTAATCTTACAGCAGAGGATTGCCGGCGGCAATAACTTCTAGACGATAGTTGCCCAAACCGCAAGGCACTCGTTCTACCTCAATGTGGGGATTGGAAGCTCCCCTGCTTTCCGCTTCTTTTTTCGCTTGCTTGCTCAGCTGTTCTACTCCAAAAGCTTCTGCTTCCTGCAGCGAGTTGAACTCCCATGCACCAAATGCTGTTTGCAGTGTATAGCGTATCAGATCATCCTTGGGTTTCAATTGGGCTTCCTTATATGCAATAACACTGGCAGAAACAGCTCCCACTGCGTTTGCCACTTCGCAATAAGGAGGAAACACCACTTCAGTATGCAGCATTTCAGCTGCCGCTGGCAAAAACGCTTTAGCTGGTGCGCCTAAACCAATAATGGGCATCTTTAGGTAAATATCACAGCCCAAATATGGATCACTGCGAGTCAAATTTTCATCATAAAGCCAGCGGCCTAAATCCTCATGCATCAGAGGATATTCACTGTCTTTTAGACGCATTCCACTCAAGAAGTGTACAACTTCCATAACTATTTTTTCAGCAATCAACCTCTTTACAGAAGCAATAAATTCATCTGCAGGCATTTTCACCATTTGAGCAAACAAATGAACTGCATGGCGAGCTGTTTCATAGTCCCACGCAGTAAACTCGCCACTTGCATGCAGCAGATCCGTTGGTGTTAGGGCAGCTCTGCTCAGAATATTGTGTTTTATTAAGTTCTCTCCCCCCAACTGTGATACATCCTTAAACCCCAACTCTTTCAATAACAAACTCAAATTTTTTGGTCCTTTCTGCAGGCAAGCAATAGCTTGGCGAGCGCGTTCGTCCACAAGATCATCTGCCACCGGACGCATAACAAACCAATATTCCAGCAGCTTTGTTGTTCTAATCGGTAGGGTTGAATGTTGATCAAGGGTTCTTATCTCATCAGCTACTGAAGGAAATTGCTGAGCTAGATAAGCCAAAGGAACTACCCGATGATGCCCAAGGTGAATCCTCTTGCCGGGAGCAACGGAGATCTGACTGTCTCCCCCCAAACCAAAAGAATGCACGTAAGCAGAGCGAATTGAGGTATGATATTTGCCGACCGTCGTTCCTTCTTCGGCAATTCTGCACCTGCCCTTATCTACCACAGCAATATCTGTTGTCGTACCGCCGATATCTATCACTAATCCTTTTGGAATTTGGGCAAGGAAATGTCCCCCAATAGCACTTGCCGCCGGCCCGGAATGGATCGTTTCTACCGGCAGCTTGGCTGCATATCCTACACTCATCAACGATCCATCCCCGCGCACTACCATAAGGGGAGCTTGAATGCCCCGCTGTTGCAGCGCGTCTTGGATAGCACGGATGAATTGTTGGTTAATCGAAATCAAAGAAGCATTCAACACTGCCGTCGTTGCTCTCTTGACTGAATCCAACCGTGTAGATAATTGATGCCCACAAATGATTGGCTGTGCCACCGCTTGAGAAATGAGCTCACAAGCCTGTTTTTCATGCTCCGCATTGAGAATGCTGTAATAGCCTGAAACAGCAAAAGCTTCCACTTCCGAAGCAAGCTGTTCAGCTTGCTTTACAATCAACTCCCATTCCGGCTCAGCCTGAGGTTTGCCGTTTAAATCATGCCCACCGCGGAAATAATAAACATGCGGTGTGCCAAAGTTTTCATTCAGCCCAAACTTGCTGATTAACTCTTTATCATAACCCAGCAAAAACAACGCGGCGGCCCTGAATTTTCCTTCTACTAAGGCATTAGTTGCCAGTGTAGTGGATATGGATACAAGCTTAATCTCTTGGGGTTGATGAACCAATTGGTCTAATACATTCAGAATGCCAATCGTCAGATCAGCATGTGTCGTTAATGCTTTGGCACTAGCGATTACCGTTCTTTTCTGTTCATCAAGCAGCACACCATCGGTATAAGTACCACCGGTGTCAATACCTAGAAGAAAGCCGCCCATTCAGCTTGCCGCACTTCCCCCCACTCTCTCACCCTTTGAAGCATGAGCCTTTTCCAGCAGATGCTCCTTAACTGAAAGAAATCCACTATCCGTAAATGTTGATTGGGATGACAAATCCAACCCTTTGATGAATTGCCCTTCTCGATTGAACATTTGAAGCATACAATCCCTTAATTGCTCTTCAAACCAAGCAACAAAATGTTCGGGTGCAGGGATCTGTTCTTCCTTAATAGTCCAAATCTTGAGGAACACGGCTTCAATAAGTTGGGTTGCTTGTTCTGCCTCCATCCCTTTTGATCTAATGATACTATACAGTCGCGAAGCATAGCGGTCGAAAAGTGTTTCCAATCCTTTCACTTGGCGTGCAGCAATGAGATGAAGCAGCATATCATCATCTAAGGTAGAAAAGTTTAATAATTCCTCGCGGGTCGGTTTGATCATGAAGCTAAGAACTCTCTGACCGCCTGGATGAACACATCAAATTTATCGCGATGCACCTCATGACTGGCTTGGGGAACGTGATACAATTTGATCTTGGGATTCATTTGAGCGATAGCATTCGCTCTCTTTTCATCCATGATAGCACCGGCCGAAGTGTCTCCGTAAAATAATAACGTAGGACAGGTAATTTTTGGGATAATTTCCTGCAATGCTACTGGATCGGCTAAAATGAGCCCACTTACATTTGGACTAACTCGCTGCTTGGCTTCAGCCCAAGTGGTATATTCTGTTTTATGCCAGTTAATGGGTTGAGAACGCCGCAACTCCACAATAATTTGTTGGGGTGTCATGTTTTTCCAACTGCGTATGCGATTCCTGCATACCTCCGCCTTTGATGCCCGATCTTCCTTTGTGGCATTAAATAGCTCATCGCTCCATTCCGGATCAATAAGGATTAGCTTTCCCACAAGCGGAGGAGCCGCAGCTGCAACATAAGCAGCCACTCGAGCTCCCATAGAATGCCCAAGTACAATGGGAGCTTTTAGTCCTAACTTTTGGAAAAGCTTAATCAAATCAATCGCCATTTCTTTTAGGGTAAATTTATGTGGCGGAAAATCAGAAGACAGTCCATGACCGCGTGCATCCGGCATGATGACATCGTATTCGTTTTCTAAAGCCTCTGCAGTTCTTGTCCAACAAAGACCATCATCCGCAAACCCATGCAATAAAACAAAAGGAGGTTTTGTGCCACCGGTGCGGTAGTAATGGATTTTTCCTTCCTCCATCACCAAATCTCCGTCTTGCCATAATGCCATCTGTGCTTCTCCTTTCCGCAAAAAGAAATAAATTCTTTATTACGCGTTATTTATACCACATTATAATAAATCAATCAGGGTAGGGCAGCAGGTTCCCTGCCCTACCCAGTTTTTAGTGAACTATAGCAATCCTACTTCCTTGTTGAACTCCTCAATCAATGCATCAATTTCAGGTACTTGTTTCTGGAATGAAGTCCAGTAATCCTTCTTGTACCATTGATCCATGATTTCTTCGTAAGTTTTACCCTGCTGTTCAACCCATGTATAGTACTTAAGGTTATGAACTCGGCGGCGGTCAGCATAAGTCAACTCAGCCAAATAATCAACCGACAAGCCATGTAAGTAATGAGCAAAGTGAGCTGCTGCGTCCTTTTCTCCATACTCACCATACTCGGCGCGCATTTCCGCCAAGCGGCTTTGGTAAAGCTCCATAGAGTCAGTCATCACCATGAGTACTATATCATCTTCGCCAAGTTCATAGTACTTAGCGAATTTAATTGACATAATCAAATTTGCAATACCCGAAAAGCCCAGCAAATCCAGCTTGCTTACAAAATCCTGCGGTACACCTTGCTTAACGAGATACTCGCGTCCAGCTTTTTCGTTGAATAAGCGGGCAATATTCACCACCGCAGCATCATCTATGGCAATAACCATATCGGTATTCTTCACATTGTGGATCCAGGGCACATGCTTATCACCAATACCTTCAATGCGATGTGCGCCAAAGCCATTTTCATACAAGGTAGGGCACTGCAAAGCTTCCCCTGCAGCTATTTTGCTTGTCGGGAAAATTTGCTTTAGGTAATCACCACAGCCAATTGTACCAGCTGATCCTGTCGTAAGACAAACGCCGCGGTATTCACCTTTGGGGCCCAATTCTTTTTCCAACACCTCGCGCATGGCATTGCCAGTAATCTCATAATGCCATAAATAGTTACCGAATTCATCAAATTGGTTGAAGACGAAAATGTTATCGCGTGTGCGGCGTAATTCCCATACTTTATCGTAAATTTCTTTTACGTTGCTTTCTGTTCCTGGTGTAGCAATGACTTCCCCAGCTACCTTGGAAAGCCATTCAAAACGTTCGCGGCTCATTCCTTCTGGCAAAATAGCAATCGATTCGCAAGCCAACAGCGTAGCGTCATATGCTCCGCCGCGGCAATAATTTCCAGTAGAGGGCCACACAGCCTTGTGCTGAGTTGGATCAAATTGTCCGGTTACTAAACGCGGCACTAAACACCCAAAACTTGCCCCGACCTTATGCGCACCTGTGGGAAACCACTTCCCAACCAAGGAAATAATGCGCGCCGGCACTCCGGTTAAACTTGAAGGAAACTCCATATAATTAACGCCATTAAACCCACCTCCAAACGGCACCGGCTCATTTTTCCACGTGATACGGAAAAGATTTTGAGGCACAATATCCCATAACCCAATATTTTTAAGCTGTTCTTTAATTTTGGGAGGGGTTAACTCAGGATTTTTCATTTGTGCAAAGGTAGGAATAATGATGTTTCTTTCCCTAGCTTGTTTGATGGCATTTTCACGTTGTTTTTTATTAATGGTTAAATCTATCATATTAATCTCTTTCTTTACTCCTTATTCTTCCTAAAAACTATTCTTATTTTTCAGGTGCTTCCCTCACAATATACAGGGGACGCTCCTTAACTTCATCATACAAACGACCGATATATTCTCCTACTATTCCAAGGCAGATTAACTGCACTCCTCCAAGAAACAACACCGAGATTAATGTTGTAGCCTGCCCCAAAAAAGCTTGATGCCCGGCTAACCGCTCATAAACCACTATAGGTATAGCAAGAATGGAAATACCAGCAGCAAAAAAGCCTATATAGGTAGCTAACTGTAGCGGAAAATACGAAAAACCAGTAATTGCATCAAGCGCAAACCTTACCATTTTCTTAAAGGGGTATTTTGTTTCACCGGCAAAGCGCGCAGCCCGCCGATAAGGGAGACCCACTTGCCGAAACCCAACCCAAGCCGCCATACCGCGCAAGAAGCGATGGCGTTCGCGCATTTTTCCAAGCGCATCTACAACCACCCGGTCCAAAAGCCGAAAATCGCCTGTATCAAGTGGGATATTTACGCTAGTAATACGGTGAATGAGGCGATAAAATATTTTCGCAGTTGCCTTCTTAAACCAGCTCTCCCCCTCGCGTTCTATTCTCACCGCATAGACGACTTCATAACCTTCCTTCCATTTTGAAATTAAATCGGGAATAATTTCTGGCGGGTCTTGCAAGTCCGCATCAATGATAATCACTGCCTTTCCACGGCTGTAATCCAACCCGGCAGTTACAGCAATTTGATGCCCAAAGTTACGGGCAAAGATTACAGCTCGTATTCGCTTATCTTGTTGGGCTGCTTCTCTTATTGCCTCAGTAGAACCATCCTGACTGCCATCATCCACTAAAACCAATTCCCAGCTCTCAGCTTCAGCTGTGCAATAATCATCCATCACCTTGCTTACGCGCTGAATGAGTGTAGGGATCGATCCGATCTCATTATAAATTGGCGCCACAATCGAGTAGGTAGGTTTGTCTATGCCCATTAAACGAACCTTGACTTATTAATACCTAAACAAATTTTACTGCCATATCGTCAAAAAGGCAAATGATTTTTCACCGCGTCAACCGTTGGTTCAATAATCGGAGCTTGCGGAACAGCCTGCATCGCAGCTTTAACATCCTTCAACCCACTGCCAGTATTAAGCACCAAAACAGGATCATCTTCTTCAACCAAACCAGACTGAATAGCTTTCTTTAATCCTGCATAAGCTGTTGCACCAGCTGGTTCTGCAAATATGCCAATTTTACCCAACTCAGCAATGGCTTCTAAAATTTGCTGATCACTCACCAGCACATATGCTCCGCCGCTTTGTCTAGCTGCTCGGACTGCCCTTACGCCATCACGCGGTAAATCCACAGAAATACTATCAGCCAGGGTGTTTGCAGAAACTGGAACAATCTTTTCTGTATTGGCAAAATAAGCATTAGCAACTGCCGCCGAGCCTTCCGACTGCACACCAAAGATGCGTACACCTAAGGGAGCATGGCTTGTGTCCACGTTTTCACCTGGTAATACCCCTATCGCAGCTAAGTCTTTGAATCCCTTATGCAAGCCAGAAATGATATTGCCATCCCCCACCGATACAAAAACAGACAAAGGTTTTCGCGGGTTAACACCCAACTTGCCGAACTCAGCTTGCTTTCTCAGCTTCAGCCACCATTCAGCAATCTCCAGTGCCGCTGTTTTCTTTCCCTCAGCAGTAAAAGGATTGTAGCCGGTGTTGCGGCAATACCAGCCAAACGCTTTCGAAGCTTCTACGGAGAGGTCAAAGGCTTGATCATAATTGCCATCAACTAAAAGAACTTTTGCCCCAAAGATCAATAATTGAGCAATCTTAGCCGGCGGTGCTGTCTTAGGAGCGAAAATTACCGCTTTTTGTCCTAAAGCGGCTGCCATGCATGCCAAAGCTGCACCAGCATTGCCAGTTGAAGCTGTAACAACAACCTCAGCCCCGATTTCTCGCGCCCTGGCAACCACCACCGAACTAGCTCGATCCTTAAAAGATGCTGAAGGGTTGCGGCTTTCATCCTTTATCCACAAAGCTTTTAAGTTTAAGCCATCGGCTAAGCGTTTAGCTTGATAAACCGGCGTCCAGCCCACAGCTCGTAAGGGTGTTCCCTCTCCCACGCTTCCCTGCAAAGGAAGCAGGGGCAGGTAGCGCCACAAAGAAGGCTCTTCGTTGTCTATCCACTCAAACAAACTTTTTCCTTTCAGCCCTTCTATATCCAACACCACATCCAAATTACCACCGTCTTTTGGACAGGTATAAGTAACTTCCTGTGGGCTATATTGAGCTGAGCACAATGAACATTGATAACCTAAAAAACGATCTTTTGCCACTTGTACTTATAAACCTCTTTCTCCTCGAATATATGGAATTCCTAAAGCAGCCGGTGCCCCTATTCTTTTGCGGATTGCCTCACGTGAGCCGATCACAAGCGCAATAATGGTAAAGGCATACGGCAGCATTTCTAAGAAAAATCCCCAATATGGGTTATAGTAAAAAGGATTCCTCACCCCCCACAAAGTCATTGGACCTTGAATGTCCAAAATGAGACGCCGCAATGCGCCAAATGTATAAGAACCAACCGCAGCCCGAATCGGATCCCATTGAGCAAAGATGACCAACCCAACAGCAATCCAGCCTTGCCCGGCAGTCGTCAATTCGCTGAACCAACCTGGCGAAATGGCAAGACTAATCGTTGCACCTCCCAATCCTACCAGCATCCCGCCAATAAACACATAAAAATAACGCAATGCATATACATTGACACCTAGCGTGTCTGCAGCTGCCGGGAACTCACCTACTGCCCGCAAGTGCAAACCCGGACGGGTACGATATATGTAATACCAAGTCAACGGTATCAGCAAATAACCTATGTAAACCATCACACTTTGGTTGGTAAAAAATATCGGTCCAATAATGGGAATTTGTGAAAGCAGGGGAATAGTCAATGTTGGTAACAGAGAGATAGAGCCAGCTTTATTTAAGCCTTCACCTAACACTAAACTAATACCTGTACCCAGAAAGGTTAATGCTAAACCGCTTACTGTCTGATCAGCTTGAAGGTGGATCGTGATCACACCATGCACTTGGCTCAGCAAGCCGGCTACTATCATTGCTACAAGAATACCTAACCAAGGGCTGCCAGTAGAAAGCGTAACACTCATCGCGCTCATCGCTCCGATAAGCATCATACCCTCAACACCTAAATTAAGGATGCCGGAACGTTCGGTGAGCAGCTCACCAATGGTAGCAAAAAGCAATACTGTTCCTGAAGCAACGCCGGCTTGTAAAATAATGATAAAGTCCATGCGTGCAAACCCTCCTTAACCTTTACTCGTCTTCCTTACGCACTATTCTTATTTGGTATCTCAGCAAGAAGTCACTTGCAATTAAACTGACAAGAATTACTCCTTGGATTAGTTTAGGTATGCCTGAGGGTTGAATTTCCCGCCCGGCAAGGATAAGCGCCCCAAACAACACCGAAACGAACATAATCGCCAATGGATTCAGTTTAGCGAGCCAGGCAATAATAATGCCCGTAAATCCATAACCAGGTGAAATGTTCATTTGCAAACGATGAACTACCCCCGTAATCTCTGACATCCCAGCCAAACCTGCAATCGCTCCAGAAAGCATCATAACCAATATTGTATTGCGAGTGATATTTATCCCTGCATAGCGAGCTGCGCGCGGGTTATCCCCAATTAACCTAATTTCATAACCCCAATGGCTTCGATTAAGGATAAACCATACTATTAAGGCAACTAAAATTCCAAAAAGCAACCCAAGGTGCGTGGTCAGTCCTCTAAAAAGTGGCACCTCTTGTGAAAAATCGGTTAGACGCGGCAGCCAAGCTGTTTTTGGAAATACGCGGCTCATTTGAAATCCGCCTTCTGTCCATACCGCATAAATGAAAAAATTGTTCCATGCAACAGCAATGTAGTTCAACATGAGGGTTGAAATGATCTCATTGACGTTATACTTTGCCTTGAGAAAACCCGGAATAAACCCCCATAAAGCTCCTGCTGCCATTCCTGCCAAAATCATCACCGGAATAAAAATCCACGGCGATGTATCTGCAGGCAAAACCGGTGTTAGAACAATGGCACTTGCTCCAAAAGCTCCAATAAAAAATTGCCCTTCAGCTCCAATGTTCCATAAACGCGCTCTGAAGGCAAGTGCACAAGCAACACCAACTATCATCAATGGGATAGCTTTCACCATCGTATCCGAAAAAACGCCTAAGCTCCCAAAGGATGCTTTGGCAATGTGAGCATACGATTTCAGCGGATCTCCCCCTGCCGCGGCGATAACAATGCCACCGATAAATAATGCCACGATAACAGCTCCAAATGAAACCAAGGGTGGATACCAACGCGGCGGTTCTTTTAACCGATGTTCAATTCGTACAGTAAAAGGCAATCCTTTATAAGCATGTTTTTCTGCTTTGTTATCAGCTTGCTTTTCAATTGGGGAAGTCATATCGCTACTCATGAGACGCTTCTCCAGTGAATTGTATGTCAGATAATTTTGTACCTGTCATCATTAACCCAATAGTATTCACATCTATAGGCTTATCAGATGATGAAATCAATTCGCCCATAATCTTGCCTTCAAAAATAACGTATATTCGATCGCTAAGTGTAAGCAGCTCTTCTAATTCTTCAGAGATCAATAATATAGCTGCACCTTGCTCACGTTGAAGGAGAAGCAGCCGCTGAATGCCTTCAATGGCACCCACATCTAAGCCACGGGTAGGCTGCACTGCCAATAGAAAATGAGGTTTACCGGAAATTTCGCGGGCTAATATCACACGTTGCAAATTTCCACCCGAAAGCAGACGAGCTGGTACATCTACACTCGGGGCAATAATATCATAAGCCTCTTGCAGTTCCTTTGCAAATTCCCGTGCTCGCTTGCTGTCCAATAGCAAGCCGCGAGCAATCGGCGGTTTGCGGTAATTTTTCATGATGACATTGTCGGTAATGCTTAAATTGGGCGCAGTGCCAACGTGTGTTCGATCTGCTGGAATATAAGCCAAACCCTGTTGAAGCCCAAAACTAACTGGGCTATTGCTGATGCACATACCATTAAGGCAAACCCGTCCCTTTTCGCATTCCCGTAATCCTCCGATAATTTCCGCTAACTCATTTTGGCCATTGCCGGCAATACCAGCCAACCCAACAATTTCACCCGAGCGCACAGTAAGCGAAACCCCTTGCAAAGCTATTAATCCTTTATCGTTGCGAGCATGCACATCTTCGACTGAAAGCACAACATCTCCCGCTTTCAAAGGGCTTTTTTCCAGTTGAAATATCACTTCTCTCCCAACCATCAATTTTGCCAGTTCTCGCCGATTGGTTTGCTTAGGGTCAATACCTGCAGCAGTAACTCGGCCGCGGCTTAACACAGTAATGCGATCGGATATCTCCATTACCTCATGCAGCTTGTGACTGATGAAAATGATAGATTTGCCTTCAGCTTTCATTGAACGCAGGGTATTGAACAGTGCCGAAATTTCCTGAGGGGCCAATACCGCAGTGGGCTCATCTAAAATAAGCACCTCAGCACCGCGATAAAGCATCTTGAGGATTTCTACCCGCTGCTGTTCACCTACTGAAAGCTGCCATATTTTCGCCTTTGGATCCACTTTCAAGCCAAAACGTTTACTTAATTGCTCAACCTCATTATCATAGCGAGGCAAATTAAGTAAAAAGCGCGGCTCATCCAATCCTATTAATATATTTTCTGTTACTGTCTGTGACTGCACTAGCATAAAATGCTGGTGCACCATGCCTATTCCCGCTTTTATTGCATCACGAGGTGAGTGAAAATGGGCTTCTTTTTGATTGATTAATATAACACCACTGTCAGGAGAATAGAGCCCCGTCAAAATACTCATTAGTGTACTTTTGCCGGCCCCATTTTCCCCTAACAATGTATGAATTTCGCCTTTGAACAATGTAAAATCTACGTGATCATTTGCCAAGACTCCTGGGAAACGCTTGACAATTTGACGCATTTCTACAACGACTGGTTTTTCTTGCATGAGTTCCATTTTTTCCTATTTCTGCAAATACATTGCTAAGAGGTTTAATTTTTTAAAGGTAACCCATCTTTCTAACAACAAATATGTTTAATCATAGTGATTTATATAGGTAGCGGTT
>DAOUFY010000030.1:0-4818 GCA_034429745.1 Anaerolineales bacterium | reverse complement strand
CTCCAATAGCACCCAGCCTAGAGGACAGTTGATCTCTTCAGAGAAATCTTTCTTGACTACTCGGCGTGAGCTAGGAAAAGGATCACCTTTCTTACGTCTCACATTTCTAGGAATTATACGAAAATCTTTTAAAATTTTCTCAAAAAGTATTGCATCTTCTTTTAAAAGATCACCAAAAGTCATTCCATCCCAACCATTGCCCCAGCCAATCTGAAGTAAAATATAATTATCTGAGTTATTTAATAAACGGTGACAGAAATCGAGTATATTCTTACAATCAATCTCAGGATTACGTACTTCTTCAAACCATTCTATTAATTTTTCTAAACGACTTTTACTATATTCTTTTACTATTTCATGGAAATGGGTAATCCACTCACGGCGGTCATTAAAACCTAAAACCTGATTTGCCGCCTCTGAGAACAGAAAATCATCAACCTTAATAGTCCCATTGAACGTTGTCTTATTTTTGATCGCCTCCACTTCTATAGGTGTACCTTCTTTAGACTGTGTGATAACTTGCATATTGACAACACGGATTATCTTTTCTGTGTTTACATTTTCAGCAGGAGTAAAATCACTAACATGTAGAGATCTTAAAAGATCCTTGTTAGGATTTTCTCCAAATATCTCTTTTTCTAATGATTCCGCAGGGAATTTACTGTTTCTGGGTATTTTATCTATCTTCTCCTTCAGGATAATATTCTTTTTCCTCCATCCTTCAAAAGCCAATGCTGTTCGCAAAGCGCCTTTAATGGATGATCCAGGAATATAGGGAACATCAAAGCAATCTTTTATGCAACTTTTTAATCTGGCATCTGGTTTATCAGATCGTGGTACATTATTCAATACATACCGGAATAATCTGGGATTGGAATAATCATTCTCATTAAGCAATTTGCCTGGTGGAGGGCATTCACCTCTCTTGAGTTTTTCTTCTATTTGTTTTATTTTGGCTTTGATAATCTCATCTTCATTCAACCGATAGGTTTTTTTATCTTTTATCACATAGTCAAAGTCTCGCCGCAGTTCACCACCGTCACCAATATGAAGGGGAGTTATGGTAGTAATGGTACATGAATAAACTGGCATGGTTCACCTCAATTCTCTCTTAAAACTTACAGGGAAAGCTAATCCACTTCTCCAAACAGGATAAGTTAAAGGTCTAACCTCTCTCTTTTGATTATCAAGAAAGACGGGTGCGACGTTGAGAATACTTCCAAGAACAGCTTTCTCGATAGGGCCAAAAACTGAACCTTCACTTAACATGCGAAGGCAAATTCTCCTTTGGCCGCGTTCCGTACCTGAGGATATCCATCCACCTACCTTTTCAAGAGAATAAAAAGCTTGTTGATTATTGAGCACTGTGCATTCATCAACAGCGGGAATGTAACGGCTTAAAGCAACCCACTCAGTATTTGTTGAATATGATAGATCTGCTTTAGTATTTTGTTTTTTAAAGAAGGCTTTTCCCATGCCGCTTGAACGTTCTCCACCAATCCCAGCATCACCAAGAAAAAGCAAAGCTTCTTCAAAAGTTGAAGTTAATACTTCTGAATAGTCATACCAACGTACAGCAAACCATAAACCACAATCAGGGCTAAACACTGTCTGTCCGCTATAGTATATTTCACTCGCTGAATTAACTCGATCAACACTAACTCGCGGACGGCGATTTACTAGCCATATTGGCATTCTATTATCTCTAATATCTTTTGGAAGCAGGGAAACTTCATCAGAGTGAACTAAGACTTCTCCATTTTGGATAGTCTCTCCTTTAGAAGCCAAAACACTCAGGGGGTAACCATCAAGTAATTCCAGAAAAATTTTTTCTGATATGTAACGTAAACGTTTTATTTTTTTCCCTTCCAACTTGTCTTCACTTTTATTAGATAAATTTCTTATGGGTGCTGGTTTAAGGACACTCATCGGTTTTGGGTAAAACCGTATTTCTCCGGCGCGAGGAAAAGCTGAGGTTATTACAAAAGGAGGGCAATTTCCCAGAAATAAATCCATCCACTGTTGAACGGAATCATCACCCTTAATATCCTTTAAACAACATAGCAAGGCTGAAAAAAGTGCATCTGAAGTAAAATGAATGGAAGTCTCTTCTATGCCTAATCCATGCCGTCCGAAATGAAAGTCTTTTCCTTCGATATGCCAAACATCCATTTGAATCATGGCATACCTCCTCATATTATCAGCTTAACGTTACTTGCCATTTAATTTATTTTTTGCCCATTGAATGAGTTTACTGTAGTCCAACTCTTTTAAAACTACAGGTTTTTCTTCAGAAGGAACCTGTTTTTCATCTTGCGAAAAAATAATTTCTTCAGCGTATGAATCACTCTTCTTTATAAATATTTTTGTAAAATGAAATTGCACTTTTCCGCTGCCACGTGAACCTAACCCACCCAAATAATCATCCTCAACAAGTTGCAGACCTTCAAAGACATACTTGAGCTTATCCAAATCTTCCAATAAATATACATTATATACAATCTCAGTAGGACCAAAAAATACACCGGCCGGCACACGTTCGATAGTGCGTGGGGATGCATGGCTTGTTATACGATCTATGGCTACTTCTGTTTTTAATTCTGTGTAATCTAAGTCAGTATGAGCTTTATTTAATTTTTCAATACTTTCGGGGGTAAGATAGGAATCACGTACAATCAAGCGAGTTGGACCGCTAGCATTAACTTCACCTGGTACACCAAAAAGATAACATATTGGACAACCACCATTCTTTTTATATTCACTCTCATCATCACAAGAATGAATTTTTACTTGTTTACCAATCACCTTGTTTTGTTCTTTACCCAGTGCTTTTTCCAACTGAGAACGCATTTTACCTCGTAAACTTGAACCAGGTATATAGGGAATTCTTGTTAGAGGATTTCTAATTACCACTTGGTCCACGCCCCCAATTTCCAAACCTGTAGATGATCCTCCAATATGCAAACCACTCTTAGTCTCAACATTAAATAATAAAAATACTCGACCGATTAGACGATTAAATTGATTGTTATCCATTTTAACTTCCTCCTTAAGATTTACTCCCCGCCCTTTGCTCGATGAAATGCTAGGATCGCTTCAAACAATTCCATAAACCGCTTAAATTTTTGGTATCTTTGTTCATCCCCTTCAGCTTTGAATATCTCATCAATCGCTTCATCAAGAACTTTTTTTAATTCTTCCACCGGTTGATGCCTTTTTGCTTGATATGCTAACTTTGGCTTAAGCATGCTTAAGCGCCGCAAAGCAAGTTCATTACTATTACCTTTTTCCCACAAAGCTTCAATCTGCCTGGCTTCAGTAAAAATATTACGAATTTGCGTCCTTTTTAGTTTCCTAACTAAATCACTAGCTTTTGCTTCAGCAAATCTTATTAATTCTTGACCACTCTCATCTGCATTCATTATTTCTTTCACTCCCATTATCACACCTCCAAACTTGCTATCAATCTAACCTATCTCGTATAAATAATTGAGTCCAACGTGCCGCGCACCCCCAAGCTCCTATATCACTATACATTGTCTCCCGTAAAGCACTATATATTTTCATAATCGTATCTTTAATTTCATTTTTAGATATTTCAGCTAAACGAGTAAGATAATAATCACCTAGCCACATCCATCTTCCCCACACTCTATTCTTCAGCGATAGTAAACCTCTATCGCTTTTTTGCCTTTCCGTTTCCATTTCTGCAAGTTTAATAAGTAACTGTAATATAGACTTAGGACCACCAAGTCCATCTTCTTTTCTTTCTTGAACTAGATTTCTTAACAATTCAAATTTTTGGTGAACAGATTCAAATTCATCCCATTTCCAAACCTGATCTAAAAATGTAATAGAATTCTTACCTTTAAATGTATCACTATTTGGCTCTACATTTTTTGCTTTGCTAAGTGCCTCGTATGCTTCTTCAGCAGCTTGATATACAGCCTCCTTACCGCCGATAAAAGCGACTCCGCTACTTAGATGAATATTCTCGTTATAAGCTACATAACGTTTAAAATCATTACGGATTTTTAAAGCCAATTTTGGAGTGATATCCCACGGCAAAATAAGAAACAAGTCATCTCCTCCAGCATACACAGCATATATATGATTCGAAAATTCCTTACAAATATGTTTTACCCATCCTTCAAAAAATAAGGATATCAAAAAACTCAAGTTGGAAAGGCGCGCAATAGTAGCGATACTTTTTTCAGTATTATTATCTTTTATAATAAATCCTTCATTGAATAGATGACCCAAATCATCAACATCCATACGCAACACGCCTAGCCTTTTGATTCCAACTGCTTTCTTTTCAAGTTCATCAAAATCTAATGGAGGCACTTGATTTACTACATATCTTGATAGAATTGCTGTGGGTATTGAAAATTCTTTTATTAGGTCATTTTCCACATCATCTAAAATCCATAGTATAGCTCGCGATACATCACCTAATCCCTTCTTTAATTCGGTTTTATCTTCCTTAAAGTCTTTGATAAACTTTACAGTCATTCCAAAAGACTTAAGCACATCAAAAGCGCACTTCAAACTAGTTTCTTGTGTTTCACCTAACCCTAACAAGACCCCCTTAGATTTAGGTAACATCTTTCCAATCTGCTCATAAAAAGAAGAACACATGGAACATATTCTTCCCTCTTCATCTTCAAACGGTCCTACTTCTGCTTTTTCCTCCCCGCAAACTGAGCATACCTTTTCCTGATCACCTCCATAAATTTGTGCTTGGAATAATGCTTCGTGGATCCCTTTTTCACCTAACTCAATATAACGTTGCAGCTTTGCTAAATTTATCCGTTG
>DAOUFY010000029.1:0-22884 GCA_034429745.1 Anaerolineales bacterium | reverse complement strand
TATGTTATGCCCTACAATCGGATTAAAAATGGCTCTCAAAAGTTCTAATACAGAAGCGGGCAAGGTTGGGCGCTGAATTGGGGTTATTCCTTGCGGTCCATTAGTTAAATTTATGGGTTTATCCAAGTTATTCGCTAATACTCTTATGACCTCACCAAAACCTAGGGTTACTATAGCTAAATAATCTCCCCTCAGCCGAAGCACGGGAGAACCTAGTAGTAAACCCATCAAAGCTCCAACTATAATTCCTAATACCACAAAAAGATAAAAAGAGTCTGCGGGAAGGAAAAAATCCATAGTCGGGGGTGCCGAACCTGGTATTGAGTGGAGCAAAAACATTTGTTGTGAGCCAAAAAAAGCCCATAAATACGCACCTACAGCATAAAAGGCAACATATCCCAAATTTAATAATCCTGCTTGGCCAACAACAATATTAAGTCCAAGCGCGAGAGCAGCAAAAACGCTTATTTGAAATATTACCTCTAAATAAAATATATTTCGAACACCAATGATTGGAATAAGAACTATGGTTATAAAAACAAAAAAAGCCATTTTGACCCTTGTGGGTATGGCTAGGGAAAAAATTAAAAATATTGATGCCATAAAGAGAAGAAAAGATATAATATCTCTTGGATTAAGATAAACCAATAAAAAGGTAATTAACGTATAAATAATCGAAAAAATCAGCGCTCTATTACCTTGATTTATCCATTCCCAGATATGGCTAACATGTCGTTTTAGTTCCGGTAGAATTCTTGTTCCCATAACACAACTCCTAAGCTTTTTGGCTTACTTGCTCTCCTAATAGCCCTGTAGGTCTAAAGATCAGAACAAGGATCAAAATAGCGAATGCAATTATATCTTTATATTCCCCGCCGGCTGCACCCATCGTAAAAACGGATAAGTATGAACCTGCAAAAGTTTCCAACATTCCTAAAACAATCCCTCCTAACAATGCCCCGGTAATGTTGCCAATGCCACCCATAACTGCGGCTGTAAAAGCTTTTATACCAGGGAAAAAGCCAACAAAAGGATCAATCCGAGTAAACTTTAGTGCATACAAAACACCTGCTGCTCCACCTAAAGCACCTCCGATTAAAAAGGTAATTGAAATAATGTTGTTAACCGGAATACCCATGAGGTTTGCAGTTTGACGATCTTGAGCTACAGAACGAATGGCTTTTCCTACTTTAGTTGCATTGACCAAGTAATTCAAACCAACAAGCATAATTATGGCAGCGATAATGACAATAATAGATTTTACTTGAATACTAATCTCTGTAATAGAGCTACCAAAAAATATTTTGGCTAATGATACCCTCTCGTCAAAATTTCCAAATGTGGGAATAATTCTATGAAATTGTCCAGATGTTAAACTTTCAGTTAAACGAATCGCATCTTGAAGAAAAAAGGATACTCCAATAGCAGATATTAGTGGGACTAACCTTGGCGCATTGCGAAGAGGACGATAAGCAGTTACTTCTACAAGAACTGCAGTCAATCCAGATGCAATCATCCCTGCAATGATTGCTGCGATCAAAGCCAAATAAGCATAGAAGATATTGATATCCTTGAGAATACCGGCATTTTCAAACCCTATAAGCAATTCAACTCCGATAAAAGCACCAATTGCAAAAATTTCACTGTGGGCAAAGTTGATAAATTCTAATACACCATAAACCATCGTATAACCAAGAGCGATTGCAGCATAAACAAAGCCAATCGTTACTCCATCAATCAATACTTGAGGTAAATTTATTAAGGTATATTGGAAAATATCATATCCATAAGAAGAAATAACTGCTTTATCAGGGGCGCTTCCTCTAATTAAGATAGCTAACAAAAGTATAATAATGGATAGAGATAAGCCACTGCCTAAGATAAAAATAATAATTTGTCCAATTGGACGTGCTATTTCTAATAAAAAATTTGAAAAATTTGCGTGACGCATTAACACTCTCCTTTGAATATGGTAACCTCCGACTTAACTAATATAATATATTAAGCCGGAGGTTATAGTTATGTTTTAAGTTAAAGAAAAAGCATTAACGCTCTGGAGGTGCAATATCCAATGTTTCAACGATCGGATTTTCACTCCACTTTTCAGGATCATCAGACACAACTTGAATGATGTAATACTTCGCAACAGTTAAATCACCGTTTTTATTGAAATTAATCACACCAGTGATTCCTTGGAAGTCTTTAATCTCTCGTACGGCTTTAGCAACTTGTTCACGTGTTGGCATTTTACCGCCATTAGCTTTTGCAGCATTCTCTATTGCCTTTAGACAAATAGCCATTGCATCATACGATTGAGCTGCAAAAGGTTGCGGGTCAGACTTGAATTTTTCTTTAAAGTCCGATACGAACTTGGCAGCTCCTGGATAAATGCTTGCTGGACCTGATACTGTTGAATAATAGGTCCCAGCTCCTTCTAATAGTGCTTTTCCACCAATCTTCACCGATTCAGGAGAATCGTAACCATCATCACTGAGGTACATTCCTTTATAACCCTTTTCTCGGGCTTGTTTGAATAGAACGTTTGACTGATCATACATACCGCCAAAATACAATACTTCAGGATTGGCGGCTAAGATTGGAGAAAGTATTGCATCAAAATTCGCTTTTTCCTCGGTTCCTTCAAAACCTAATACCTTTATGCCCAATTTTTCTGCTTCTGCCTTGAAGAATTCTGCAATACCTTGCCCGTAAGCTGTTTTATCATGAATAACATACGCCGTTTTGATGCCTTTTTTATTTGCAAATTGAGCCCCAACCTGACCTTGAACGTCATCGCGTCCTACTAATCGGCTAACCTCTAAGTAACCGCGATCTGTTACTTTAGGATTTGTATTTGCAGGAGATACGTTAGCCAATCCTGCAGTATGATATACTTCAGACGAGGGGATTTGAACACCAGAATTGTAGTGTCCTACAACACATAAAATAGAAGGATCGGCAACAATTTGTTTTGCGTTAGCCACACCCGTGTCTGGATTACCTTGATCGTCGTAAGGAGCTAATTCAACTTTAAAACCCATATCTGTTAGTGGTTTTCCTAGTTGTTCCAAAGCTAACTGAGCCCCATTTTTGATATCTGAACCAACTGCTGACATACCTCCGGAGAGCGGGCTTTGTGTGGCGATTTTGATCACCCCTCCACCACCTCCACCACATGATGCCATAATCAGACTAGCAATAACCAACAATGGCAAAAATACATACAATCTCTTTCTCATAATCTATCCTCCGTAATTTAAGTAATATGCCTTTATTGACCAAATAACATTTATACAGAAATCATATGTGCCAATTTGTTTAAACTTACAACACCTCCTTTCAATTATTGTTCTCCAGAGCCAATATCATTGCATTATACAGAGGAAATATACATTCGTCAAGATAAATATGTATTTTCCCTACGAAAAATTTTCATGTTCAGTGCGTGAAATAATTTCCTCTTGTAATGCTGGGGTTAAGTCACAGAAATAATCACTATAACCGGCCACTCTGACAATTAGGTCTCGATATTGTTCTGGATGTTGCTGAGCCTTGCGTAATGTATCCTTGCTCACTACGTTAAATTGGATATGATGCCCGTCAAGATTAAAATATGTTCTGACCAAATGGACAAGGCTGTCCAATCCAACTTCATCTTTCAATAAGTGAGGAGTTAGCTTTTGGTTCAGCAATGTACCACCTGTACGAGTGTGATCCAATTTAGCTGCAGATTTGATGACAGCTGTTGGTCCATGCCGGTCTGCCCCCTGTACAGGGGAAATACCTTCGGATAGAGGTTGAAAAGCTCTCCTTCCATCTGGAGTTGCTCCTGTTTTAGATCCAAAATAAACATGAGAAGTTGTTGGTAATAGGTTTATTGCATAAAAACCGCCTTTAGTGTTAGGTCTTCCATCAACTACTTCAAAATATGCATTGAATACGGATACCATGATCTCATCGGCAACATCATCATCATTTCCATAGCGTGGAGTTTTATTGATTATTCTTAAGCGCTCTTTTTCAAAACCTTCATAATCATTTTTTAGCATTAAAAGATATTTCTCCATTGATATGTCTTTTTCATCAAAAACATGATACTTTAGTGCGGTTAAAGAGTCAGTTATCGTGCCTAACCCTACCCCTTGAATATAGGAAGTGTTGTAACGCGCTCCACCACTATGGTAATCTTTGCCATTCGCTATGCAGTCATCAATAAGAATAGAAAGAAAAGGACACGGTATGTAATTCGCGTAGATTTTTTCAATGACATTATTTCCTCTTATTTTTATATCAACAAAATATTTCAGCTGTTTTTTAAAAGCTTCAAATAGGTCGTTAAAACTATTAAAAGAGGTGGGGTCTCCTGTTTCTATGCCAATTTTTCTACCAGTTAATGGGTCGGTACCATTATTCAGCGTAATTTCCAGAACTTTTACTAAGCTGAGGTAACCAGTAAGATTATAATTCTCCTTACCGAAAGCTCCTACTTCTACGCATCCACTCGCTCCACCATTACGGGCATCAAAAACGGTTTTTCCTTGTCTGATCAATTCTTGAACAATAGCATCGGTATTGAAAATAGAAGGTTGTCCATATCCTGTGCGTATAATTTTTGCCGCGCGTTTGATAAAGCGATCTGGATTCTTCTTACTGACTTGAATACAAGAACTTGGCTGAAGCAAACGCATCTCTTCGATCACATCTAATAAGATATAAGATAATTCGTTTACTGCATCGCTTCCATCTTCTTTTACACCACCAATATTGATCAAAGCAAAATCGGTATAAGTACTACTCTCAGCTGCAGTAACCCCTACTTTAGGAGGAGCTGGTTGATTATTGAACTTAATCCAGAAACATTCCAATAACTCAATGGCAAATTCTTTCGTTAATGAACCATCTGCAAGTCCTTTTTGATAGAAAGGATATAAGTGCTGATCCAGTCGGCCAGGATTAAATGCATCCCAAGTATTTAATTCGATAGTAACACCTAAATGGACAAACCAATAATATTGAAGAGCTTCCCAAAAATCACGCGGTGGGTGAGCCGGCACGTGTTCGCATACATCGGCAATTTTCTCCAGTTCTTTTTTTCTTTTGGGATCTTTTTCTTTGCTTAATAATTCTTTAGCTTTTTCTGCATGTCGTTTCGCATAGATGATCAATGCATCCGCACAAATTAACATCGCCCTTAATTCTTGTTCTTTTTCATAAGCCTGTGCGTCATTATAATAATCTAACTTGTTTATAGTCTCTAAAATATTATTTTTAAAATCTATAAACCCTTTTTTGTATATTTTATCATCTAAAACGGTATGCCCTGGAGCCCTCTGTTCCATAAATTCTGTGAAGACGCCACAGTCATAAGCAGCTTTCCATTCTTCACTCATTTCACGGAAGACCATATCTCTAATTGAACGATTTTTCCAAAAGGGAATTATTTTTTCTTCATAGAGTCGTCTAGTTTCTTGGTCAACTTTGAATGAGATTTTTTCTCTAGAATTTAAAATATCAAGGTCTTCCAGGCTATGACAGCAAAGTTCAGGATAGGTAGGAGTCGCTTTGGGAGCATTACCCTTTTCACCAACAATTAGCTCATCCTCACCTATATATATCGCCTTATTTTCCATAAGGTACTTAAAGGCTAAAGCTCTGCGAATAGGTTCTGATATAAATTGCGGGGACTTTTGGTAAAACTCCGTTATTAGAAGAGCCCTCTCAGGAGAAATATGGGGAACGGCATTAATGCTTTGCTCTCTTAGTCGAAGAACTCTTTCTGTGGCTGACATATCAAACCTCCTAAGTACAACTAAAAAATATGAACTTCCAAACCAATTTTTTCCAATTCGTATTTAAACCGATGAATTCTCTCATTATTATTGTTTGGTTGATTAATCTCTAATCCATAAGTGTTTGGTAATGGTTTACCTAACCCTGCATATTTTCCAAAGCCGAGCGGATGATAGGTTAATAAATCAACTCGTTTTATCTTTGGCATCCTAGAAAGTAATGAAACTGTGTTGGTTATATTTTCTTCATCATCATTGATGTTAGGTATTACTGGGACTCGTACAATCAATGGATGATTATGTTCTGAAAGTCTGCGCAGGTTATCAATAATTAATTGATTATCAACTCCAGTATATAGCAAATGTTTTTTTCTATCTACGATTTTACAATCATAAAGAAAGAGATCTACATACTTCCTTATTTTATCAAAAATATCCCATATTTGCCAACCGCTTGTATCAACAACAGTGTGAATATCTTTTTCTTTGAGAGATTTCAGCAACTCAAATAGAAAATCAGGTTGAAATAGTGGCTCTCCTCCTGAAATTGTTACTCCTCCGTTTGACTGATCAAAGAATGGAATATCCTTTTCCACTTCTGAGACAACCTGCTCTACGGACACACGTTTACCCACCCATTCTCTCGCATCTGCTACACAACTAGAAATACAAGAACCACAACGGACACAATTGTTCACCTCGTAAATAAGCTTATTACTCACATTTAAAATCGCATTATTCGAACAAGCAAAAATACAAGTTGAACAGAGAATGCATCGGTTTTCATGGTACATCAATTCCACCTGAGCGGATTGGCTTTCAGGGTTATGGCACCAAAAGCATCTCAATGGACACCCTTTAAAAAATACTGTTGTCCGAATACCAGGACCATCTTGAAGAGAAAAACGCTTTATATCAAATATAAACCCTGTGATCATTGGCATGAATTATATCATGGTAAAATAAGAAATATGACAGGAGACTTGATAACTTGGGCAGAAATTGATCTAAAAGCTTTAGCCAACAATGTAAGAGCTTATCAGCAATTTATCGGGAAAAACGTTGAAATTATCGCCGTTGTTAAAGCCAATGCTTACGGACATGGCCTTGTTCCATCCTCTCTAACGATGCTTCAAGCAGGTGCGAAAAGACTTGCAGTGCATAGATACTATGAAGGTATAACACTTAGAAAGAATGGCATTCAGGCACCAATACTAATCATGGGAGATTCACCAATAGAAGCCATTCCGGATATTATCCAATGGCAATTAACTCCTACAGTAATCCATGAACGCTTTGCTGAAAAATTATCTGAACTGTGCTGTAAATTAAAAAAATATCATTCGATTCATATAAAGATTGATACCGGCATGCATAGATATGGTCTGCTTCCTTATGAAGTTGAGCAGTTTTTTCAGAAGATATCAAGATTAAAAAATATTTTTATTGAGGGTGTTTATACTCATTTTGCAACTGCAGATGAGAAAGACCAAACATATCTTCTGCAACAATATCATATTTTTCTTTCAATTATTGAAAAGTTGAAAAAAAACCGCTATGAAGTCCCTCTTATACACGCATGCAATAGCGCAGCAGCAATGGTTTTACCTCAAGCACACTTCAATGCAGTCCGTCCTGGAATTGGCTTATATGGACTATTCCCATCAACTGAGTGGACGCCAGTTTTTAACTTAACTCCCGCGATGACGATAAAAAGCCGAATAGTGCGTGTGCGGTCGCTTCCGGCAGGAAGCAGTATTAGCTATGGGAGAACATATATTGCTCCTAAGCCAATTAAAACTGCTCTTATCCCTATTGGCTATGGAGATGGATATCCAAGAAGTTTATCCAATAAAGGTCAAGTGCTCATCAAAGGAGAAATAGCCCCAGTGTTAGGAAGGGTATGTATGGATCAAATTGTGGTTGATGTCTCGGATATCAATCAAGTCTCCGAAGGAGATGAGGTTATCATCTTGGGACGTCAGCACAACCAATCCATTTCCGCAGAAAAGCTGGCAGAACTAGCCGGCACAATCAATTATGAAATCACAACTCGGCTCCTTCCCAGAGTCATTCGAGTTTACGTTGATGAAGACAATGTTTTATTGGGAAAGAATAATTCCCATGATCCGATAATGGCTCCAGAAACAATAAGAATCATTGCAAGTAAAGAGGAATAACTCATCTTTCCGCTTCCAAAAAGAACTAACCAACTTGTAGATAAAAGCGGTGTTAGATAAGACAACGCTCCAATAATTCTCGGATCACCAGCTTTAAGCGAACCATCCCAGGCAAAAAATGCCAAGCCCATAGGACCTAAACCCAAACCGATTAATATAAGCCATTCATTTATCTGTATTGTAAACAAAGGTTCAATTGAATGTTGAGTAGCTACATATGAAATTAAAGATAAAATCCCTGAACCTAAACAAAATCCCCCTACAGCTTTAGTAGAAAATTTAGGTACTTTTTTCGTCATTAAAGAATATGTTGACCAAACGAAAGCTGCAAAGGCTGCTAAAAAATAACCCGGTAACTTATCAAGATCAAAAATTAATTTTTCTCCACCAGTAACAATAACTGCAGCCCCACATAACCCTAATAAAGCTCCCAAAATATGCTGTAATCTGATTTTAAATTCAGGTAAGAAAACTGGTGAGAGAACAACGATAAGCAGTGGCCATAAATAATTCATTAGTGATACTTCGATTGGTGGGGCATAATGAAAGGCAGAAAAATATAAAAAATGATACCCAAATATTCCCCAAAGACCCACTAAGTAGGTCTTTAAGGGAACTTTCCATTCTTTAAACGTAAAAAGACTTGCGATGCCACTTACTGTTAAAGCAACACCCACTGCCAATAAGGAGGGTATGTGGTTCAACGCTGAAGACATCAACGCTAAAAAACTCCACAGCAATATTGCTAAAAGGGCTAATAAAACGCTCGATTTTGAAGATCTCATGATTTATTAAATAACTCCAACACCTCATTGCTGTGTTCATCAGGTTTAACATTATGAAAAATTTTCATAATTACCCCATCTTTATTAATTACGAACGTAGTTCGCAGGACGCCGTTGTATTCTTTTCCCATAAACTTTTTCTTTCCCCAAACACCATACATATCGCATACTTGATGATCAATATCAGAAAGTAGGGTAAAGGGCAATTGATGTTTCAATTTGAAGCCCACATGAGATTCTGGGGGATCGGGACTTACTCCAAGAACAATTACTCCAGCTTTGCGAAATTCTTCGAAATTATCACGAAAACTGCAAGCTTCTTTTGTACACCCAGGAGTATTGTCTTTGGGGTAAAAATATAAGACAACAGGTTTTCCTTTATAATCAGATAATTTATGAATTTGATTATTTTCATCTGGCAATTCAAAATCGGGAGCTAACTGGCCTTCACTTAACATTTCATTATCTCCTTTCTCTAGTTCATACATTGATAGCCTTTTTCGTTAGTTACTGTCTTATTTTGCTTTAAGAATGTTGACCGTATGGCCTTTTTTATATAAAGCTGCCAACGCTCTTTCAAGATCAGTTTCTTTGACCATGATGTAATCAGTGTCATAGGTGGAAAAAGCTAAGATGCTGATTTTAGCCTCGGCTAAAACGCTAAGGACAGATGATAATACCCCAATTAAATTAAAATCTAAAGGCCCTTTTATGCGCAGAAGTTTATAACCCCTTTCAGCAATAATCCCCTTTGGTACGACAATTTCGGCACAAATGATTGAGATTTCATCAGGAGTTCGAGTCATGACAAGGAATTCAGAATCTTTAGCCCAGCTTGGAAAAGGAGCGTTCGGGTGAAGCCTGCTAATAGCCATTAGTGAAGGAAATAGTTCAAAAGTGAACTTGTAATCTTCCATCGCTTTTTCCTCTACCACTTATAATTTGATAAAATCAACCTTAGCACCTGCAGGTAGTCCATCGCTTATGCTTGGAATTTTCATTAATCCATCTGCTTTGCTTAAAGATAAAATGAGATTACTCTGATAAAAAATTGGTTCTACAAGTACATCATTTTCATAGCCTTTGTGTATTTTTACTGGATACCATTCTTCTCTGCCAGCTATAGATGGAACGTTGGTGGTAAGTGTCCCACTACAAAAACAGGGGAAATAATATTGAGATGCTCCTGAACATTTATCTATTATTGGATTTAAAAACAGCATCGCAATCACAAAAGCACTTACCGGATTACCAGGTAACCCGATAATTGGCTTGTTGTTACATACAGCTAAAATAGCCGGTTTACCAGGTCTAATATTCAAACCATGTATAACAACTCCTGGTTTTCCAAGATTGTTGATCACCTTTGAAGTTAAATCTTTTTCACTAGCTGAAGATCCAGCTGCTATTACAACAATATCACACTCATGATAAGCTTGAGATACTTTTTGGCTCAATATTACTTCATCATCAGGTGATATACCATATGAGATCGGATTATGATGACGCTGTTTAACTAGTGAGCTTATCGTATAAGTGTTTACATCTCTAACTTGTCCAAGTTTAATTTCAACATTCGGTGGAACAATTTCATCACCGCTAGCTATGATTCCCACGTTGAGTTTGCGATATACCGATATTTCTGTGATACCTAAAGCTAACAACCCACCAATTTCGACAGCCCGAATGAGAGATCCTGTTTCAAGTAACTTTTCTCCAAAAGCAACATCTGCACCTGTATGGATAATGTTCTCCCCGCTGGATACTGCTTTTAATACTTCTATTTTTATGCCATTATCTTGTTTCTTTCGTGATTTCGTATATTCAACGGGCACTACAGCATCAGCACCTTGAGGTATCATTCCACCCGTGTGAATGAGAGCACATTGATTATCCTGTATTACAAGTTCAGCAGGTTTTCCCATTTTTACCTCACCGATACATTGAAGTACCGCAGGAAAAGCTTCACTTGCCCTAGAGGTGTTTCTTGCTATTACTGCATATCCATCCATAGAAGAACGTTCAAAATTTGGCAATGGGTGAGGGGAAAAAAGAGGCTCAGCGAGGATTCTACCTAACGCATGTTCGGTAGCAATGGTTTCTTGCTCTAATGGTGGTGGGGAAAAAACCTCCAAGAATAATTCAAGCGCTTCTGTTGGTTGTCTTAATTTCAATAATTCTCTCATATTTATTATTTACCTCATCCAATAACCATATGCCGGAAAGTAAAGCAAAGAAAACATAATGAATAAGTGCAAAATAATAGCTCTTTTCCAAGAAAAAGTGTCTCCTTCAACTTCCAATAACTTGAGCATTTTCCAAACATGGTAACCAGAGAAAGGTATAGTTAAAAAAATTGGGAAATATACGTTTTTTGGTAGCCCCCAAAAGAAAAGCATCGCACATGCTAGATAAGCAAAAATCAGCAAAAAGTTATGAAATAAAATACCTCCTCTATAACCCGTTAAGTCAATGATTTTAGTCATTTTTCTTGTAGCCCGAGTTGATTTATATTCAGATAACTCATTAAGTGATACATAACTTAGTATTACAAAAATTAAGTAGAAAGCATTAAGTATTATTAAAGGGTGATCTTTACCGCTTTGTAGAATATAAGCTGTATATGGAATAATATAAGAGATATAAACAACAATTAATAAATCGGCAAAAGCTTCAGCATTCTCATCTAAGAAAATGTAGAGCAAACCCAAAATAAATGTTATGCCATAAAGAGAAAAAATATTTATATTGAGCCCTTTGGTGATATAGAAACCCATTGAAACAGCTATCAAGGTAGTAAAACCAATCAGAAGGTAAAGATATAGATTTATCTTGGGCTTATTATCCTCTCTTAGAAACACAACCTTTGAAAAGCGTATTTCGCGTAATAAAGAACTACAAACGGCAATTGCTAAGATCCAAATTGCACCCAGTAAAGCTTTTGTAGCCTCGATGTTGTAACCTAAATAACGGGCAATACCAACACCCATGAAATATGAAAAACCACTGATGAATATAAGAATTAAGCGATGCCGCGTTGAAGTAGTCATGAGAAATTTATCGTAGGAGATTTGTCATCATAAACCATAGATTTGCAGGTCTTTCTGCTAAGCGACGCATGAAATATGGATACCATTGAGAGCCAAAGGGAACATAAACCCGAACAGCATAACCTTCTTTGACTAAATTTTCTTGCAGGTCCCTTCGAATACCATATAACATTTGAAATTCAAAATAATTATTCCCAATTTGATGTTTTTCAGCATATTCTTTGATATGGCGTATTCTTTTTTCATCGTGAGTGGCGATAGCAGCAAGGGGAGGATAAATACCTTTTATTTCACTACGGTATGGATTATTGTCATTTATACTCGTTTTCAAAAGGATTTCAGCTAATTTGTCGTAATTTTTATCTACATCAGCTTTACGAGGAAAAGCTACAGAGGATGGTTCTTTATATGCACCCTTACAAAGCCGGATGGGGGTAAATAATTCCATTAGAGATAGTAGGTCTTTTTCGCTGCGATATAAATATGCTTGAATAACCAAACCTAAATTGGTGTAACCCTCATTACGTAACGTTTTATGAAAAGTTATAGTTTTATCTACCGTTGATGAATCTTCCATATCAATGCGAACAAAAAGATTTTTGCTCTTTGCCTCGGCAACAATTTTCCTTAAGTTAGTCAGGCAAGTATCATCGCCAAGATTAAAGCCAATTTGGCTTAATTTAATTGAAACATTAGATTTGATTTTGTTACAATAAATCGCATTGATCATTTCTATAATAGCTGTAGTTGCTTGTTCAGCTTCCTTTTCATTGGTAGTGTTTTCACCTAAATGATCCAATGTCGCGAAAATGCCCTTTTGATTCAGAATTTTTATAGCTGCCACAGCATCATCAAGAAAATCTCCCGCTACAAATCGAGTTGCCATCCGATGAGCCAATTTCCAGTTCATGATAATTTTTTGAGCATAAGGTAACTTTGATAAGAAAATAAAAAATGATCTAAACATGAGAAATTTATTTCCTCCTATTTATTAAACTTACCTTGCTGTGGTAAAGGTATTCTACCACTTAATTTCCAAACGGTGATATACTTTGCTTTTGGATATGAATGCTATCGAGATACAGCAGTCTCTCTTAATGGCTATAAAAGAACAACAAGATGAATTGAGTTATTACCATCCAAATGCTGTTGTGTCAGCTTTTTATAGGGCAATCTTACGCGCCTTCTTGAGAAATATAACCACATCAACACAAATTAATGATATTAGAGAGCTGGTTGTTACCTCAATAGAAGATAGTCAACCTGATTTTAGAAATCATCTACTATCATTACTAGATGAATATATAGTTCACAATGCAAACATTCAAACACCTCAAGAAGAAATTCGTATAGATAAATACATCGAATCGAAAATACCTCCCACTTGGGAAGATGAAAGCCTTTCAACAATAATAAGTGGGATTAGCTCTATCCTGAAAAATTCACAATTTTTAGATAATTGGGCAAAAGAGATGCCACCCAAACAGTGGGAAGGAATTGCACAAGCTTTGAATCGAACTGCCCAATACTTTAATGAATTTACATGGCTAAAAGAAAAAATAGACCAATTGCAAAAGCAATTCGTAGAGCAAGAAGCTTTAGCACTTATGACTTTACCCCCTGAGCAATGGTTATCAGCTCCGCCATCTTTCGAGCTAACTGCACGTCAAAGAGCTTTTATAGAAGCAGTAAAAACATGGCACCTCGGTGAATTAGCCAAAGTTGAAAAACAAGCATCGCGCTGGAAATGGGCTGCAAGAATTATATTCATGTTATTAATTATTTTATTAAGCGGAGCTGTCATATCTATTATTTACGGAATTCAATCTCGGATGATTGCCCAGGAGCGGGCAAATTTTGCAGCAACTAATGCCGCCATTGCAGGAGAAGTAGCAAAAATAGCTGCTACAGATGTATTTGCAGCTGGTACCGCAAAAGTAGAAAGTACAAGAAGCAAAGCTACTGCTCAAATCGCTGCTACTGAAGTGAAAAATCTTAGCGCCAATCAAATTGCAGCACAAGCTCTTTCCAACTTAGAAGATAATTATTCTCTTGCTTTGCTTTTGAGCATAGAAGCATATCAACGTCTAGATACACCTCAAACGAAAAGCGCACTATTCAATACTGTATTTTTCTCCCCTTTCTTAAAGCAAACTTTCTATGGACATTACGGTGGGATAATAGATGCAGTATTTCATCCCGATCAATCCACATTGATAAGTTTAGGGGCTGATAATCAAATCATTCTCTGGGATATCACAAGCAATTCTGTAGGTTATAAGTCCTATATTGAAAACAATGGAAAAATATCTACTTTCGCTTTGAGTCAAGATGGTAATATCTTTGCGCTGGGAATGGAAGATGGGAAAATACAATTAAAGGATTTTTCTTCCATTCAACAAACAAAAAAAACTATTCAAGCTCATACGGGTGCAGTTAATCACCTCATTTTTGATCATCAAAGCAAAATCTTGGCATCCGTTGGTGAAGATCAAGTGATTCAACTATGGGATGCGCAAAATGGAGCATCTTTGCGTACGATAAAACCCAACCATAAATACACCATTACAAGCCTCGTGTTTAGCTCAGATGATCAATTTCTCTTTAGTAGTGGGCTAGATGGTAATGTTTTTGCTTGGAATGCGAAAAACGGCAGTTATTACGGAAAAGCCTTTAGCAATGCTGTTGGTATGATCTGGCAAATCGCCATTGATCAAAGTGGCCGTTTATTAGCTGCAGCGACCAATAACGGTGCTATCTATTTTTGGGATCTAAATAAGTGGAAAATGTATTCAAAACCCTTGATAAGCAACAAGCAAGAGAATATTCTTGCCCTTCGCTTTGTTGATAACGGGAAATATCTCATATCAACAACAGAAAGTAGTGTATCCATCTGGCAGATTTCTGTTGACGAACAAGGCAATTTGGGCGGCAAAGAAATTATACAGTTACAATTTGATAATTACAAACCAATAAAAAATTTAGCTGTAGATGCTCATGAAAAATACCTCGCTCTTATTTCTCCTTCACTAACAGAAATTCCATTATATTCCATAACTGGTTTAATCAATGGTCAAATGGAAGGTGTCCAATTCCTTAATGGACTATCTGATCAGCCGGTTTCTTCAGTCTCCTTCAACCCCAAAAATCCTTCTCAATTGGCATCTGGGAGTTGGGATAAAACAATAAAAATTTGGGATATAAAAAATGATCTTTCAAAGAATCAATTCTTACCCAGCAAAGTACTTGAGGGAAGTGAAGGCTACGTATTGCGAGTAACTTATAGCGAGGATGGTAAAACTTTAGCATCAGCTGGCACGGATAATACAATACGTTTATGGAATACAGATGACTGGAAACAAACAGGTAATCTTCAAGGGCACACCCAATGGATTAGAGCATTAACGTTTGATGAATCAGGAAGGTTTTTATTTTCAGCCGGCTGGGATCAAGAATTGCGAATTTGGGATGTTATACACAAAAAGCTAATCGGAAATCCTATTAAAGTTAATGAGGGGGCATTTTATGACTTAGTTTTCTATAAAACTGGAGGGGAGCAAGACTTCTTGTTCGCTAGCAGCGATGGCACGGAAAAAAACCCATCACTTCATAAATGGTTAATCAACAGCAGTGGACAGCTTCAAGCACAAAGCAGCTTTGGACCTTCCGAATCCACTTACGCCATTTCTTTAGACCCAAATCAGAAAATTCTAGCCGCAGGCGGAAAAAGTCGTGTAATTACTTTATGGAATGTTGAAAATGAGCAACAAATCGGTGCTCCTCTCATAGGCCACCAAGGAGATATACTTTCTTTGTCATTCAGTCCTGATGGGAAAATATTAGCTTCAGGCAGTGCAGATAATAAAATTATCCTTTGGGATATGGAAACAAAAATGCCTTTAGGAAAGCCATTAGAAGCTCATAAAGGCTTTGTGTACAGTGTAGTATTTCGAGACGACAGTAAGATTCTTGCTAGTGCTGGATCAGATGGGAAAATACTTCTCTGGGATGTTGACCCTCAAGAATGGATCAAGCGTGCTTGCCAAAAAGCAGGACGCAATTTGTCGGCAGAGGAGTGGAGCAAATTTTTTGGAAATCAGCCCTACCAAAAAACTTGTCCAACTAATCCTTAGCTTCTCCATAATCTTGCTCAAATATTTCATGATATCCTTTATCTAACTCATCATCGCTCAAATGGGCATAGCGTTGAGTAACGGCAATGTTTTTATGACGCGCTAATGCTTGAGCTAATTTAAGATTGCCTCCGGATCCTCGTAAAACTGTAGTAACAAAGAAGTGCCTAAATGAATGGGGCGTTATTGCCCCTTTCATCTCATCACCTAATGCTTCTTCAACTCTTTGGGCAACGATATTTCTTCCAGTGGTTGGTGTAATGGGCTTTACTTTTTTACCTGTGCCTTTATCGTGCCGGGCAAATAAAGGGAGAGAGGATAGTGGACGGCCCGAGCGATTATCTAACTCAGAACGTAATGCGAGATATTCTTTTATAACCCTTAAACTTCGACTGGAAAATCTTACGACAGCTTGACGATCACCTTTACCAATGATTACAGCTTTTTGTTCCTCCCAGTCAATATCGCCTCTTCTCAAATTACACGCTTCATGAACTCTTAAGCCTGTGTCTGCTAACGTAATTAAGAAAGCTCTATCTCTTAAATTTCTTAACCGATCCGTGATAGTATCACTAGGTTGATTAGCTAGTGAGTTGGCATATTTTACTAGAGCATCAATAGCTTTTCTAGGAAATTGAGGCAGCCTTTGTCCCGGCACTCTTGCGCGCTGTTTAATAATCATTTTTATTCTAGCTAAGTTAGGCTCGTAGATGCCTTCTGCTGTAATAAAGACAAAAAAGTTATATACAGCAGTTATATAAAGCCTTTCAGTTGCAGGGGAGTAATACTTTAGGGTATCCATGAATGGAGATATTTGCTCCTCCAACGATTCATCACATATTGTTTCTTTTATATTTATTTGCTTATTATCTTGCATACTATTCAAAAAAGCATTTAATCCATTTCGATAAGCAAGAGCAGTTTTTGGAGATCTTGAAAGAGTAATATTCTCAAGAAATCGCTTTACAGCTTCATAAATAGAAACAGGTTTTTTTACTTTTGGAATTACAGCAGGTAAATGATCTTTGGGAATAGGTCTTGGCATAAACCTATTTTACCTTATTTATGCTTTCGATAAGTATCATTATCGCAAACAATAATAATTTGAATAATAACTAGGTTTTACTAATTTGTACAGCATTCAATTTATAAAACTATCTTACAAAAAGGAAATCGTTAAGATATATAAAACTTACGATTATGTGTTATACTATTACATAAGAATTGTAACTTTAATAAATGATGAAATAAGGAAAGATAAATGAAAAGATTACTTTCTGGAAATGAGGCTGTTGCGTTGGGAGCTTGGGAAGCTGGAGTTAGCGTGGCTTCAGCTTACCCCGGCACACCCAGTACAGAAATTTTAGAACACTTTTCAAAAATGCCACACGTTTACGCAGAATGGGCACCTAATGAAAAAGTAGCTTTGGATGTCGCAATCGGTGCTGCGTATGCCGCTAAACGAGCATTTGCAGCTATGAAGCATGTTGGTGTTAACGTTGCAGCTGATTCATTGTTTTACGCTTCCATGACTGGAATGGAAGCAGGATTATTATTAGTTTCTGCTGATGATCCTGCTATGCATTCTTCACAAAACGAACAAGACAATCGCCAATACGCCAAATTTGCTCGAATACCTTGCTTAGACCCTGCAGACAGTCAAGAAGCTTTTGACTTCACAAAGCTTGGTTTTGAAATAAGCGAGATGTTTGATACTCCGGTACTGTTGCGATTAACTACAAGAATATCTCATACGAGTACAGTTGTAAATACAACAGGACAAAGAAAGGAAATTAACTTAGAAATCAAGTACCCTCGAAACCCTCAAAAATATGTAATGGTACCAAACAATGCTCGTTTACGTCATCCCATTATTGAAGAAAGAATAGAAAAATTATCTTTATATGCTGAAACCGCCTCCATTAACTATATAGAAGAGAGAGATACATCACTTGGTATCATTACAGGTGGAATAGCCTATCAATATGCCCGTGAAGTGTTTCCTAATGCCAGTATCCTGAAATTAGGGATGGTATATCCACTACCACCGTCCTTGATTAAAAAATTTGCGCAATCAGTAAAAAGATTGATTGTCCTTGAGGAGCTTGATCCATTTATTGAAGAACAAGTGTCCTTAATTGGGGTAAACTTATTTAAAAATCAGAATAATTATCCAAAGATGAAGTCAATTTTTCCCATCGTTGGTGAGCTCAATTCGCGAGTTGTGAGAGAATATGCTCAAAAAGCGGGTTTAGTAGAAAATATTCAACAAAATAATTCTCTTGATAATAAAACGAATAACACTATAGAAGCACCATTACCTCCAAGACCCCCTGTGCTTTGTGCAGGTTGCCCTCATCGAAGCACATTTTATATCCTAAATAAACTTAACGTTCCTGTTAATGGTGACATAGGCTGTTATACCCTTGGGTATCTACCTCCCCTTAATGCATTGCATACTTGTGGTTGTATGGGGGCAAGCATTGGAGTAGCTCATGGAGCGGCGGTCACGGGAGACAATGAGAGACATATAGCCGTTCTTGGCGATTCGACTTTTCTTCATACTGGATTACAAGCTTTATTAAATGTTGCCTATAACCGCAGCAACGTTATTACTATTATTTTGGATAATCGGATTACAGGAATGACAGGACATCAAGAGAATCCCGGCACAGGAAAGACATTGCAAGGTAAAGAAGCTCCTCAAACAGATTATGTAAGTTTGGTTAAAGCAATGGGAATCGAGCTAGTTTCTGTAATTGACGCTTACAACGTTAAAGGGATTGAAAAGCAACTTAAAGAATGGCTGAAAATATCTGAACCAGCCGTTTTAATTATTCAGCATAATTGTGCATTACTTCCCGAGGAAAGAGAAACATGGACTCCCTTATTTGTGGACAGCAATAAATGCAATGGATGCGGAATTTGTTTTAGAATTGGATGCCCTGCGATTTATGCTTCAGATAAACTTGACAATAAACTTCAGCGTCCCTTAGCTGAAATTGATCCGCTATTATGTACTGGCTGCAGTATATGCATGCAATGCTGCCCTAGAGATGCTATTTACAGCGAGGTAGAGTAATGAGAGAACTAAATTTTATCTTGGTTGGTGTTGGTGGACAAGGCACTTTATTAGCAAGCAGTATAATTGCCGAAACGGGTCTTTCTTTAGGATTAGACGTAAAGAAAGCAGAAATACATGGTATGTCTCAGCGCGGAGGTAGTGTCGTTTCCCATGTGCGTTGGGGCGAAAAAGTATTTTCTCCAATTATTTCAGAGGGAGAAGCTGATTTCTTAATAGCTTTTGAAAAATTAGAAGCTGTTCGTTATCTTTACTTTTTGAAACCAAACGGATATGTTATTGTAAATGATTACAGTATCATTCCACTGTCAGTAAAAACGATGAATATTCGCTATCCCGACAACAATGAAATTAATTCCTTGTTACAAGAAGTAACCCGTAACATCTATTGGATTAATGGGATAGAATTAGCAAAAAAAGCCGGCAATGTAAAAACAACCAATGTTGTTCTGTTAGGCGCGTTATCAGCCATCATGGAGAAAAAAGATCAGCAACATTGGCTGCAAGCAATAGAAAAAGTCATTCCGTCCAAGATAAGAACTGTCAATATCGAGGCCTTTAATCTAGGTGCGAGAGTTTTGTTAGAAAATCAATGAATTATCTCCAAATGTCTCAGCACAACTCTTGCTCCAATCGCAATTAACACTATACCTCCAAGAATTTCCATTCGATTACCAAATTGCTTGCCAAGATAGTTCCCAGCTTTCAAGCCAATAATGGCAAGTACAAATGAGGCTATTCCTATCATGAGCAAAGCAAAAACCATGCTGGTGTTAAGGATAGCTAACGTAATTCCTGCTGCCAATGCGTCTATACTTGTTGCAAGGCAAATTCCCACCAATGCTTTTCCTCGTGACGGATCTATGCATGATGATTGTGCTTCAGGGTTTAATCCCCCGATAATCATTTTTACTCCCAACCAGCACAATACCGCGAAAACCAACCAATGATCAAAATTTTCAATAATCGCCAAAAGAGAATTCCCGGCTAACCACCCTAGAAATGACATTGCCGCTTGAAAAAATCCAAAATGAAAAGCTAGACGAAATATCATCCTAGCAGTTTTTTCGAGAGGTGAAGTACCTATTCCCAAAGAAACTGCAAAAACGTCCATTGCTAATCCCAACGCTAAGGCAATTATAGTGATGTAATCCATGTTATATAACAAGATTGATAATAAATTATTTGGGTGAACTAACAGCACATCTGAAACCAACCACTACAGATGACTTATTTGGATCAGGCATTGCTCTGTGAGTAGTTCGGATTTCAAGCGAACTGCTGTACCATGAACCGCCGCGAATTATTGGCATTTGCTTTTCTGGGCTTTTTGTAGGACCAGATGGATTCTCTTTTGGACTCCTTTTATAGTAACTCCAATCAGCCCAATCACTAACTATTTCCCAAACATTCCCTGCCATATCCAAAGCCCCATAAGGGCTTTTACCCATAGGAAAAGAACCCACCGGCGCTGTATAACGATAACCATCATTGAGCGATAAATCTGCCCACTTCACCATCGGTAAGTTGCTATCAGCAATATTTGCCAAAGTTGAATCAACGGGCTGATTTCCCCATGGATAAATTCTTCCATCATCTCCTCGAGCGGCTTTTTCCCACTCTGCCTCAGTTGGTAGTCGCCTTCCCGCCCACCGACAATAAGCTTCAGCATCATCTTTATGAATATGCACAACTGGATAATTCATCCTCTCCTTTATTGAACTTTCAGGACCTTCTGGGTTCTTCCAATTAGCTCCTTTTTTATCAATCCATACAATATTAGGGTCTTCTGAAAAAACGTACGACCGATTATTTCTTTTGGTTTGAGACCAAGTTCGATAATCTGTTGCTTCAACAAACTTGGAAAACATTTCATTTGTAACTTCCGTTTTATCAATCCAAAAAGCATCTAGAAAAACCTTATGGGGTGGTTTTTCTTGTTCTAAAGCTTCTTTATCATTTTCAGCAGCACCCATAAGAAATTCACCTTTTGGTACACATACCATTTCCATTCCATCTTTTTCGGATACCCAAATTTGACCGATTTTCTCACACTTGGGTGGAATTGGTAGTAGATTGTTTTCGGCTGTTTTATATTTCTGCGAGCCTACAAACCCTCCACATGCTGTAAGCGAAACTGATAACATTAACCAAAAAGCTATAATAAAAATGATTGTGTGATGTAATTTCCTTCTGATTGACATTGCTATATCCTTTTTATGGGTTAGGTGTTGGAGTGATAATTGTTCTTTGTGCAGCGTCAATGGTCATTGTATAAATGATTAATTCAGGATCCAATTCACTCATACATTGAACGATAGTTTTATCTGCCGGGCAAGTAACTCCTTCAGCAGGTTTCCATTTTATCTGAACAATTGCGATTTTTTCATTCGCTTTTCGATACCCTCTTATCTCTTCTTGGGTGCCACTTGCATCATAAGCCGCATCTGATACCCATTCTAAATCGCTAAATACGTTTAACGCTTCTAAAAATACCCCTCGGTTGACTTGAGTTCCATTGGCATTATATTCAATATGACAAGATTTTCCGCGGGCAGTATCATCCAACGGATCAAAATATGGATACTCAACTCTATCACTTGACAACTTTAATACTTTATTTAGTTCTAATTGTATTTGTTCACATTCATTCAGCGCAAGTGGAACGTAATATACATCTTTTACAGATGTTGGGGTAGGAACTGCAATGGCTTTTTCGAATAAATTCCAAAAAGCAAACTCTTGAATAAAAACTTGATAATTTTCTGTTTGGGGTGAACTCATCATAATTCCATAGGAGCCGGAAGAAAACATATCATCTTCAAATTGATAAATTTTTTGATTATTGACATAAAAAGCAAATGAAGTACCCTTCGCTAATACCCCTACACGATTAACTCGATTTGGTCCTGCTAAAATATTTTCATTACTTGTCCAATCTGTTATTCCAAGATAGCGACCATTATTGTCAAGTTTGTATATACGAAACATTCCATCACAAGATATACCAAAAATATAGCCACTATTGTACGTTGACCCCATGGGAATGGAGCGAACAATTAATCCAAACCCATCTTTTCCTGCGCAAGTATCACCATGCTTTCCTAAAATCTCTATATATGCATCTCCAAGTGGATACAATTCGATGATTCGCCAACGATCAGCGTTTGTTACTAATGAAGTGAAGATCAAGTTACCGTCCTTGGCTTCAGTCTGAGTAAAAGGGTCTTTGCCTAAGAATATATAGTTTGGAGCTTTTTCAAATGTATCTTCAAATGTTGGCTTGCCTAATCCTAATTCATCGTTTCTGGCTACAGATTCATCCACTGTATTCATACGAATTTCAGGTTCGATATGAAATGAATTAATCCATTCATCCAATTTGTCTATTCGAGGTGTAAAATCGCTATCAGACAACATCCGAAGCTGCCAATCAATATTTTTTAGATACTCATTATAGGACGCATTGTCTTGCTGGTAAATTTTTATTTTATCCGTTGATAAGGCGTAATCTTTTAAGTTAGGAAAATATATGTTAACCACAGCTTCAATATAGTATCTACCATCTGTTGTTATGCCTTCATAAACATAAGCAAAACCATTAGGTTCTATTTGCATTGGATATGCTGCTTTTGGGTATGCTGATATATATCGAACTCCATTGCCATTCTTAAAAGAAAGATAACTACGATGTGATTCTAAGTATGGTTGAGAAGGAGTAAAAAACCTGTCAGCAACAGATTTTTCCTCAAAACGCGCAACCATCTTTTCTAATTCGCTGCTTAAAATACTATCTTCTTGAAGCTCGGGGTACATTTGGCCTTCAATATTTTTTATTGGCCTAATTTTTATATAACCCGGCTCC
>DAOUFY010000028.1:0-10048 GCA_034429745.1 Anaerolineales bacterium | reverse complement strand
AACCATGCTTTAGCTCAGCAGCGCAGTAGGGCGGGAATAACAAAAGCACTAAATCTTTCGTACGAACAAAGAGCCAGTAACATATTAACTTTTAGGTTATAACAAACCACTAAAACAGATAAGTGGATTTTGATTATTACACCTGATTATTTTGATTATATTTTATGGGTTACTTCTTTGGCGAGTTATATTTTATTTTATCCCAATCTTTGGCCAAATCCAATAAGAGGAATCTATAATCAAATTCAGTTAAATATCACCCTTCCACATTTTACTGGTGAAGAAGGTAGTATTGGTATAACTAGTCATTTTTTTTATTTAATTCGCAGCCCAGAACATATTCTTCCTTGGACAATTCTTTTATTTTTTATCGGTTTGATTGTTGGATTATGGAAGCATAGTATTCGTAGAGATTCGCTAATCATAATATTTTGGATATCATTTACCTTATTCTTATTAAGTCTTCCTGCCGGTCGAAAGAGCACAAAAAATATTTTAATCATTGTACCAGCAATCTGTCTATTGTCCGGATTAGCTTTGCAACAAATAATAACTGTATTATGCCATTATTTTAAATCAAAACGGTATTATATAGCTATAAATTCAGCTGTATTCATAATCATTTTGCTTGGTGGAATAATAACAACTATAGAGTGGTTTCCTTACCCTCAATTATATACATGGCCATGGCGCCCAGACCCACAAACATTATTTATTAAGGAATTGGTTAGTACAGGTGAGGGTATGAAAGAAGCTGCTGAATTTATCATTTCTCAAGGTAAAGGTAACGATATTGTAATACCTTTTTCAACAGGGTATAATAATCTGTCATTTTATTACCCATCAGAGTTGATAGGTTCTCCTCCTCAAAAGTTAGAGGATCTCTGTAATTATGATTGGATAATTGTTACAACAAAAACGACTTATTTATCTGATGACTCAAATCCAATCGTTCATTGGATAAGGAACACCAATCCTTATAAAATTTTTCGCAACCATCAAATTGAAATGGTTAGAATTTACAAACCAAAAGAGAGTTCTTTGTGCATTACATCACCGCAATATGAATAAAGTAATGAAAAAAACCTTGACTTCTCCTACCCCCACCTATCTAGCCCAGCGGCGCATGGAAGGCAAAAATCTTGCCTATTACCTCGCCGCTGCCGATGCCTCTTTTTGGGATGAGCATTGGAAGAGCTATCTTTCACCAGAGTTTTATCAGGCTGCTGAAAATGGCAGTCTTGCTCCTTATACAGAAGTTTTTACCCGTTACCTGCCTAAAAGCGGCAAAATTATCGAAGCCGGCTGCGGTTTGGGACAGTACGTGCTTGCGCTGCAAAAGCGCGGTTATGATGTTGAAGGAGTGGACTTTAGCCCAGAGACAGTCGCAGCAGTACGCGCCATCCGCCCCGACTTGCCCATAAATGTGGGAGATGTATGTAATTTAGATGTTCCGGATAACACCTACGCCGGGTATATTTCCTTAGGTGTAATGGAACACCGCCAAGCAGGGCCTGAACCATTTTTACAAGAAGCATATCGTGTACTTCAGCCAAAGGGGGTAGCTTTTATCAATGTACCGCATTTGCATCTTTTAAGAAAAATTAAAGCTCGTTTGGGGCTTTATCGCGGTAATGTTGATGGGTTAGCTTTTTACCAATATGCTTATGATGATAATGTATTCGAAAAAATTCTCAACGAGCACGGCTTTAAGCTAATTGACACATTAAGCACCAGCGGACGCAAGGGAGTGAAGGATGAAATCCCCTTTGTGCAGCATCACCTGCAGAAGCAAGATTTGCTTGGCAAACTGATGGATGGCTGTCTGAGCCACTCACAATTCATCGAACACCATTTTGGCCACATGATGATGTTTGTAGTGATGAAAGAGCAGTAATGAAATTTTTACTATGTTAGTCAGTAATATAAACAAATCTAGGTGGGGAAATCTCAGAAGAATGGCAGATCGAAAAGCATTATTGTTCTGGCAAGTAATTCGCTTGTTAATGTACGATGGATACTTCTTATACAATTTTACAGAAAATAGGTTGCGTAATCTTTAAAGTCAGAGAAATATTAGACGCACCAAAAAAGTTTAATAGTTTATCGTATTTGAAATTTGTAGTAATTCAAAATATAATAAAATAATAACAATGCGTTATTATTGATCCTTTGTTATCAATGAAGATGGCAATTATTCAATGCACCTAATTCAAAGCACTTCTCTTCACACCCTCAATGCAGATAAACCTCTCACGAAAATTCAGCAATGGCTATGGTTCATCCTCAACCGATTAAATAATGCTTTTTTCCCACAAGTTGTTGATAAAAACCTATCCATAAAACATTTTCAATGCGACATTTCTGAAAAAGATTGGCTTGCCTTTGCGCCAAAATCTTCACCCGCAAGAGTACTATCCGATCTGTTTTGGATGAAGCTGCCTTGGTCCTCCATAAAAAAAGAACTAGAGGAGATACATATTTTGGATATTGGCTGCGGAAAAGGTGAGTATAGCACAAAATTTCGTGTTTTTTCCGAAGGCAAAATAGATTCTTATGTTGGTGTTGATATTCAGCCTAGAAAAGAATGGCAATGTTCACAAAAAGAAGATGTAAAATTTTTTAGATATTTTTGATTTTTTCATTGATAACCGGAATTTACCCGTCAGTCAATCCGCTTTAGAACATATCGAAGATGATATAGTGTTGTTTAGGGGTATAAGGGATAGAATTATCAATAAACAACAGAGCATTATTCAGATTCATCTTATCCCTTCAGAAAGTTGTCTTGAGTTGTACCGCTTACATGGGGTTCGTCAGTATTCACCGCGTACACTTTCTAAAGTAGGTAATTTGTTTTTGCCTTTTTCACACCTCTATTTGTTTAAGCTGGGTGGAAAAAACTGCTATCGTGTTCATCATCAGTATATTACCCAACCATTGGTAGAGAGAGGCATAGACCTAAGAGATGTTCAGACCAAAGAATATCAACAAGATCTCCAAAAGGCTGTTGTTGAGGATATGAAGAATTCAAATCCCAAACCGATATTCTATGCCTTTATTATCCACTCTTTCCCCAAACAGCCAATATTTTAATTTAAACAGGTTATGAGCTATAATCCTCTTCATCTTGTCCTCTTCTTTACGCGCGGCATGTCCCTCCAAGCCTGGGATAAAGCCGGTATGCTTGAGCGCGAGGTCGCACTTTACCTGCGCTTGCAGCAGATGGGTATTCAGGTTTCTTTCATCACCTACGGTAACCGTAAGGATTTACAATATCAGCCGCACTTGAAAGGCATTCAGGTTTTCTGCAATACCTGGCATTTGCCCCCTTCGTTTTATGAAAAGTTTATTTTCCTTCTTCATGCCCCGGCTCTTGCCAGAGCAAGTTTAATCAAATCCAATCAAATCAACGGAGCAGATGTTGCCCTACGAGCAGCTCGTTTCTGGAATAAGCCGTTTATCGCTCGAGGTGGGTATCTATACTCAATCCACACTCAAAAACAGCACGGCTCGGATTCGCCATTGTCTCAGCAAGCCATTCGGATAGAAAAAACGGTATATACCCAGGCAAGTCATATCATAGTTACAGCCCCTTTTATGGGTGATTTCATTAACAGTCATTACCATGTAACCCAACAGCGAATCTCGGTCATCCCAAATTACGTCAATACGGATCTTTTCCAACCTCTCGCTCATTGTGAGGAACGCAAATCTCACCTGTGCTTCATTGGAAGATTGGAAAAGCAAAAAAACGTAGATTCGCTCCTAGATGCCCTGCAAGGTTTGGACGTCTCTATAGATATTATTGGCAGCGGCTCGCTGGAGAAGCAATTGCGGAATAAAGCTCACCAAGCAGGTCTAGCCGCTCAATTTTTAGGCAACCTGCCTCATCCTTCACTGCCGGAGTTTATCAATCGTGCTGCGCTTTATATCCAACCTTCTCTTTATGAGGGACACCCCAAAACCATTCTCGAGGCTATGGCATGCGGCAAAGCTGTCATTGGAGGTGATTCACCCGGCACCCGCGAGGTCATTCAGCATGGTGTTAATGGGTGGCTGTGCGGCACCTCGCCCAGCGAGATACGCCAAGCCATTCTGCATTTGCTGGAAAATGCCCCCTTGCGCCAGAAACTAGGAGAAAACGCCCGCGCTTATATCTTGCAGCACTGCTCATTAGATAAAGTGATAGAATTAGAAACAGCTCTATACCAAAAGTTGCTCGGTTTTTCTCCCTTTAACCCATCCTCCTCCGTTAGCTAAGGGTACCACGTTAGGAAATTGTATTATGAAACATATCTATCATAGATATCGTATCTTTACAAAAAAACTTAGGTTGATGATCAATAGCTTTATTGAAAAAATCTCCCCTTTTACTCAAGAAGCATTTCTGCTTCAACTCATCCAAAAAAAAGCGAACTCATTGCCACCTGATGAAGCATTGAAATTCCTCTTTCGTTTAGATGATTTATGCTACAGACTTGAGGCGCAAAAAGGAACTGAGCTTGAAGGGGGGCTTCATCCCAAACATCGCTTAATGCGCTACCATGATTTTTTTGTCCTGCGTGTAAAACCCGGCGAACGCGTTTTGGATATCGGTTGCGGCAATGGCGCTTTGGCATACGACGTAGCTGTAAAAGGGTTCACTGAAGTAGTCGGAATTGACTTAAATCAAGCCAATATTGAAATGGCAAAAACCCGCTTTTCCCATCCGCGGGTGCAATACATCCATGGCGATGCATTGAAAGACCTGCCACAAAAAAGTTTTGATGTAGTCATCTTATCCAATGTCTTGGAGCACTTGCCCAATCGTTCCCAGTTCCTTGCCCAAATACAGGCAACTGTTAAACCCAAACGCATGCTGATCCGAGTCCCGCTCTTCGAGCGTGAATGGCGGGTCCCCTTGAAAAAAGAGTTGGGTGTGGAATGGCGCCTTGACCTAACCCACGAAACTGAATATACCCTAGAAAGCTTCGCTTTAGAAATTCAGCTGGCAGGTTTAGCCATTCAACATCAAGAAGTGCGTTGGGGAGAAATTTGGGCAGAGGTGGTAGCACAGTTATAGATTATGCCAAGAATTAGCGTTGTTATGTCGGTGTATAATGGTGAAAAATACCTACGCCAAGCTATTGAAAGTATTTTGCAGCAAACCTACACCGATTTTGAATTCATCATTATTGATGATGGCTCAACGGATAGCAGTCGTGAAATCATCCAGAGCTATGACGACAAGCGCATTAGGTTAGTTATCAATGAACAGAATATCGGCTTAACCAAATCACTCAACAAAGGTATTCGTCTTGCTAAAGGCGAATTCATCGCCCGCATGGATGCAGATGATATCAGCCTACCCCAGAGGTTCGAAAAACAAGTGGCTTACCTCGATTCACATCCTGAGGTAGGGGTGTTAGGAACTTATGCCAATATCATAGACCATCGCGGAAAAATTATCAATAATATTATTTTCCCTACAGAACATGAAACCATACTCTGGACAAGTTGCTTTTTTATTAATCCAATCATTCATCCATCAGTAATGTTTAGAAAAGATTTCGCTTGTAAGGTTGGTGGGTATGATGATCAAATGATAACTTCTCAAGATTATCATTTGTGGGCAAAATTAAGCACCATGACAAGATTAGCAAATTTGAATAGTGTTGAGTTATATCTTAGAAAACATGAAGAAAATGTATCATCTTACAATAAAAAAATACAGTTTCAGAATTCTATAATCATAAGTTCATGGTTATTATCAATATATTTAAATAAAGAACTTAAAATAGAAATCATTAAAAACTACGCAGAATTTATTTGGTATAAAAAAAGAATGAATAGTGATGTCAAGTATTATATAACAAATTTGATATATTGTTTATGTATGAAATTTAAAGATATACACAACAACAATAAAAATATAAAATTCATTCTAAAGGATGCATATAATAAAATAATAGAAATAAAACCGATGATTGGTTTATCTTTTCAAAAGCAAATAAAAATATATTATAGGCTGTTTTATATTAATTATCTGCTACTCGTATGGCACTAAGAATAACTAACCCATGTGCGGCATCTGCGGAATTTGGCAAAAAGTGAATAATTTATCTATAGAGCACATGGTTGCTGCTATGCATCATCGCGGTCCCGATGATCGCGGCAGTTATTCCGATGATTTAGTATGTTTGGGCATGACTCGCCTTAGCATTATCGATTTATCCCCGGCTGCCCATCAGCCCATGAGCAACCCGCAAAAAACAGTATGGATCGTTTATAACGGTGAGGTTTACAATTTTCTCAGTGAACGTGAGCACCTAGAAAAGCTAGGCTATACGTTTACCTCGCGTTCCGATACAGAAGTGATTCTGCGTCTTTATGAACATTATGGGGATGATTTTCTCATTCGCTTGCGCGGTATGTTTGCCCTTGCCATCTATGATAAGCGTCGAGGGCCCGGCAAAGAAAGATTATTGCTGGCGCGAGACCCTTTTGGTATTAAACCCCTCTTATACGCTCAGCGCGGTAAAACCTTGCTTTTTGCTTCAGAACTCAAAGCGCTGTTGGCAAGTGGTTTAATCGAACCTCAAATTGATCCTATTGGTTTAAACTTGCTACTTATTCACGGATCAGTATATCAGCCTTATACAATGCTGCGTGATGTCTCGATGCTGCCAGCTGCCCACTACCTCCTTATCGAAAAGAACCAACAGAAAATCGAACGCTACTGGCATTTTGATGTAGGGCGGGTAAAAAACATGCAGCAACTTACCTACCCAGAGCAAGTGCGTATGCTAGCTGATATGCTGCAGGAATCCACCACCTTGCAGATGATCTCGGATGTTCCGCTGGGAGCCTTTTTGAGTGGTGGGGTAGATTCTTCCCTGTTGGTTGGTTTGATGGCGCGTGCAGCAGGTAAGCGCATCAAGACATTTTCGGTAGGTTATGGAGAAGAAGGAAAAAGCATTGACGAAACAGACGATGCTTTCCGTACAGCTGCTTTCCTTGGCACCGATCATACGCGCGTCCAGGTTGATGGCCGCATGGTGCGCGACCGTATCGAACATATCGCAGCTAGCCTCGATCAGCCCAGTGTTGATGGTGTTAACAGTTATTTCATTTCCCTGGCTGCTAAACAAGCAGTTACCGTTGCCATTTCCGGCACAGGCGGTGATGAGCTTTTTGCTGGTTATCCTTGGTTTATACAAATGCTCAATTACGAACAGAAGATGCAAGCAGGCAATATCCCACAATGGGTTTATCAATTTGCAAGTACATTAGTAAAGCAGCCTTTTTTTGAACGTTGCCGAAAGGGAAAGCTTGGGCAATGGATAGCCAGCTTGCATTCACGATCAAACTTTCTGGAGTATTACGCCAGCACCTATCAGCTTTTTGGCGAGCAGGGTACCTATAACCTGCTTTCTCCCCCTCTTAAGGTTGCAATTGATCAAGCCATTCACATAAATGCTGAGCTGCTTCAGCAGCAAGATGAATGTGCGCACTGCCCCATCATTGAAAGGGTAACTGCACTTTGTCTGCGCGGTTACACCCAAAACCAACTTCTGCGAGATATAGATGCGGTTTCAATGGCACATTCATTAGAGGTGAGGGTGCCTTTTTTAGACGTTCCGTTGTTGGAACTCAGTCTATCGCTGCCTTCATCAGCTAAACTTGGTGAAGTGCAGCCGCAAAAAGATCCTTGCCGCATCACTTACCGTGAAAGCGGTGGTAAAAAAATCCTTATTGATGCAGGTATTCTCCTCGGTGTATTGCAGCCCTCCATTGCTGAACAACCCAAGCGCGGTTTTAGCATGCCCTTTGATAGCTGGTTGAAAAGTCATCTCCGTGACGTGCTGGAAGATACCCTTTCACCTGCCATTATTGCACAACGCGGGTTGTTGAACCCCAAAGAAGTAGCCAGGCTAAAATCAGAATTTTTTGCCGGCAGGACAAGCTGGGCGTATCCATGGACGCTCATGATGCTTGAACTTTGGCAAAGGCAAATGAAAACCTATGTTTGATACTGATCCATATCCCGGTAAACCAAAAATATTGTTTATTGCTTTTGGTGGTAGTTCCCACACCCATGCTTGGATAGATTTAATAAAGGATGAAGAATTCAATGTTCGCTTATTTTCTATGCCAGGAATGGGCGACCCACCATTAGATTGGAGAGTACGCACTTATATATCGGAGCCCGTCTTTCTATCTGGAAAAGAAAGGAAATTTCGAAAGACATTATTTCCTTTTATTAAACTAAAACAACTTCCCCAAAAATATGATCATTATATTAGGACGATTATTCAAATTTTATTCAAAAGTAGAAAACAACGCTGGTTAGCACAAATCGTCAGAGAATGGCAGCCACATATCATTCACACCCTAGGAATATTCAATGGGCAAGGAGGAGAGTATTATTATCAGGTACGCAAAGCGTATAAGTTAGAGGGAATTGGCAAATGGGTTGTAACTCTGCGCGGTGGATCGGATTTAACCCTCAATCGCCATGATCCTGAAAAAGTGCCAATCATTAAAAATATCCTATGGGAGTGTGATGAAATCATCAGTGATAATGTGGTTAATATAGACTATGCCGAAGAGTTAGGCATACCGCGCAGCAAATTTGCCCCCATTACCCCTGTTCCAGGCACAGGCGGTGTTGATGTTGAAGTTCTCAGAAACCGATGGAACAAACTGCCTTCACAAAGGGAAAGGATAATTCTATATCCAAAAGCGTATGATTACGAATGGTCATTAGCTCTGCCGGTTTTCGAGGCATTGAAATTGTGTTGGGATGAAATAAAACCTTGTAAAATTCACATGCTTTCTATGTTCACACCAACAACAAAACAGTGGTATCTATCCTTGCCAAAAGATATTCGAGATAGCAGCATCGTTTATAATAGAATATCTAGAGAAGAAGTAATTACTCTGATGGCACGCTCGCGAGTCATGTTGGCTCCTTCATTAGTGGATGGAATACCCAATAGCTTGTACGAAGCTATGGCTTGTGGAGCGTTTCCAATAGTATCACCACTTGACACAATCACCACAGTGGTTGAAAAAGAAAGGAACGTATTGTTTGCCCGCAACTTGTATCCCCAGGAAATCGCTAACGCTCTTGTTAAAGCAATGAATGACGATTTTCTTGTTGATCATGCTGCCAATAATAACTTAGAGTTGATCAATAAAGTCGCTAATCGCAATATAATCAAGAAAAAAGTGGTTAACTATTATAATAATTTAGCTGAAATAATTTACCCCAAAAAGTGATTTTACTATGTTGCCATTAGTTACAATTATCACACCAACATATAACAGGGCATCTTTTTTAGATGAAACTATCCAAAGTGTGCTGTTACAAGATTATCCAAATATCGAATATATTGTATTGGATGACGGTTCTACTGATAATACCCTAGATGTACTAAAGAAATATAAAAACAAAATTGAATGGTTATCTCATAATAACATAGGTGAACAAAGAACAGTAAACAAAGGGGTAAGCTTAGCAAAGGGTGAATTTGTATGTATAGTTAACTCAGATGACCCAATATATCAAGGATTAATTAGCAAATCAGTGAACAAATTATTGGAAGATGAAACAGCAATCGCTACTTATCCAGATTGGAATGAGATTGATGTTTATTCTAACATTATAAGGCAAATAAGACTCCCCGATTATAACATTGTAAACATGTTAACATCGCTTTCGGTATCCATGGGACCAGGTCTGGTATTCAGAAAGAAATATTTTTCTCATAAACCGATTCGCGACGTTTCTCTAAGATTCGCTGGAGATTTAGATTTTTATTTTCGCTTAGCGCATCAAGGTACGCTCATTCATATACCTGAAGTTTTAGCTACCCATAGAACTCATGCAGATTCTCTATCTGCAACGCAAAAGAGCAGGGTTTTGGCAAACGAAATAGTTTATGTTATTAACAGAGCACTGAACTATCCAAATTTGCCTGATGAAATTCATAAACAGAGATATTTAATACTGAGTCGAATAAACAGAATAGCAATACACCATTATGGTAAAGATACTATT
>DAOUFY010000027.1:0-23228 GCA_034429745.1 Anaerolineales bacterium | reverse complement strand
TGCAGATAGGTTATAATGTTTTTGGTGAGTCATTTCTAGTCTCCTTTTTTAGTTTTGGTTAACTTAAGGATACTTCTGACTCACCGTTTTTGTTAAGGTTCTGCAATTTACAGAAAATATGTTACACCAACCTTCGTTGTGCTTTTTCCCTTGAGATGAGTAGGCGATAAACCTATAAATTATTGTATAATAAAATAATTATACTTATAAAAAGTATCATAATTGTTTGTACAAAAAAGTATTTTTTATGTTATACTTTATGCAAGACTTTTTTTCTAGAAAAATGTAGAAGGAGGAACAATTATGGCATACGAAGAAAGAATAAGACAAGCGCGTCCGAATATGTCGAAGAGTTTTGCAAAGTTGGCTGACTTCTTACTCGATGAATATGTGGATGCTGCCTTCTTGACGGCAACAGAACTGGCTGCGAAGTTGGATTTGGATGCAGCAACAGTGGTACGATTTTCTCAATTCTTAGGATATCGAGGATTCCCAATGCTTCAAAAAGAGATTATGGATCGAGTGCGGGCTGATTTGCTTGTTCGTCCAAAACAAGCTAAGGTTGCTGATTCGGTTTCTGGGCAAATAGGTAACGCCCTTGAGGAGCTATCATTGGCGTTGAATCAGACCCGTATTTCATTGGATAGTGATCAAGTTTCCAAACTTGTAGAGCAAATAGGAGCTGCACGGCGCATTTTAGTGCTAGCCGAAGGACCAGCGCAAGCTGCTGCTTATAACATGGTGCACTTGCTGGAGCCGGGTGGGTTCAGAGTGAATATTATCCGACAAGGCGTTCTAGCTATGGCTCAAGCTATCTATACCGCAATTCCTCAAGACCTGTTCATTGCTCTGGAAGTAACCGGTGAGCAGCCCTTGATTGCTCAAGCATTAAAAGTTGCCCGCGAGCGCAACATTCCTACTGCCACTATAGTCGGCGCACCCGCCCATTCAACAGCTCAAATGGCAAATATTGTACTTGCTGCTAGAGCACACCCTTCCTTGGAAGTCAGAATGGTTACAGTTGATGCTATTGTCTATGGTTTAGCTCAAGCTATCCGCTGGAGATTTAGCGATCGATTTAGTGGAGCTCAGCAAGATATCCAAGAAATTGCGAAAAGCATTCAACAAGGATGGAGTTAAAGCATGCAATTCATTCGTTACCTTGCACCTGATGGTGCAGCCAATTATGGCTGGGTTTACGAGGGGAAAGTCGGGGCGGTGAAAGGTTCTATCTTCGGAGATTATCACCGTTCCGAAGCTGATACTCCTTTAGAATCAGTGCGATTGCTCCCTCCGGTACAACCCAGTAAAATTATCTGTGTTGGACGGAATTACGTTGATCATGCTTTAGAACATGGAGCTGAGGTACCTCAATTACCGCTTTTATTCTTGAAACCTCCCTCCGCGTTGATTGGTGATGAGGATATAATCTTTATACCGCCGCAATCTCAACAGGTCGAGCACGAAGCGGAACTCGCGGTTGTCATTGGCAAAAAATGCCGCTGGGTTACAGCGGAAGAAGCCTCAAAGGTGATTTTTGGCTATACCATTGCTAATGATGTAACTGCACGCGACTTGCAATATAAGGATGGTCAATGGACGCGTTCAAAAAGTTTCGATACATTTTGCCCGCTTGGTCCATGGATAGACACTGGCTTTAATCCGGCTGATGCTCTCATCACCTGTCATGTTAACGGGGAATTGAAACAGATGGCTTCAACCCGCGATATGGTTTTCAATGTTATGCAGCTTGTCGCTTTTATTTCTTCTGTGATGACATTGGAACCCGGCGATGTTATTTTAAGCGGCACACCCGCAGGTGTCTCCCCAATAAAGCCGTTTGATGTTGTCGAGGTAACGATTGAAGGGCTGGGAAAATTGCGCAATGCAGTACGAGCAGAACCTGCCCATTAATACCTGCTCATTTTTTGCATGTTAACAGCATCATCTTTTCGCACTTTGCTTCAGAGTGCAGGTTATGCCCTAACATTGGCTTTCTTTATTAGCCTAATGTTAGGGCTGTTTATCTTATGGCGAGCGAACCGCATTAAATTTTTCCGAGTGCGGCATAATCGTTTGCTTCAAGGGTGGTTTTTGGTGGTTGTAGCTGTTTTGTGCCTAGGAATAAGAGTTGGCATGGCTCAATATGAGAATCAATTGATTGAAGGCTTCTTTCCTCCAACACCTACATTGCAGCCATCACCGACAGCTTCACCTCGGCCAACCTCAACTCCGACGCCCTATTTATCCCCAACTCCCACACCCTCTTCAACGCCAAGCTTGCCTAAAGTGGTGGAAATTCAGTTTTCTGGACAGATCACTCCGCCGGCAAATTCAAAAGTCAGCGATCTTGTTTTTGCCTTAGAAATGGATCAACAGCAGCGCCCATTAAAAGCTGCTGAATTATTCTACAACCCCATAAAAGAGATGTATGTTCTCTTTCGTTATGAAGGTTTTACGAAGGGAATGCAAGTAAGTGTTCTTTGGTGGTTGGATGAGGAGCTGGTTCACTATGAGACGGGAGTATGGCAGGGAAATGATAACGGTTTTTCCTTTTATCGGTGGGATACCAAAGAATCACCAATATGGCAACCCGGAAAATATACGGTGCAGCTTTTTACCGGTACAACTTGGAAAGCGAGTGGAGAATTTACCGTTGAAGAACAGCTGCCAACGAGCTCACCTACACATACACCAACTTCAACGAATACCCCAACTGTAACTTATACACCGACTTTAACACCTACGGATACGCCCTATCCTACAGGGACTGCTTCACAAACACCTAGCAGTACATCTACTAATACACCGACAAGAACGCAAACACCTGTGCCTAGTGCGACAATTCCTCCCACGCGTACCGCAAAGCCAACGCCAACCAAATGGCCAACGATCACACTCACGCCCACATGGACTGCACGCCCTAGCCGCACACCAACAGCCACTAATACGTCGCGTCCCTCGCGTACTATCCCTCCAAGCTTGACACCGCGATCAACTTATACAATACCGCCGACGATTACCCCTTGGAATACTATTACCTTTACTCCAACGTGGACGCCGCGTCCAACGAAGACTTTTACGCCAACATCAACCAATACCAAAACGCTTACACCAACTGTTACCCTGCTTCCAACATTGACACCTACTGCTCTTCCGTCATTAACTCCTAGCAGAACACTAGCGCCGGTGATTGCTTCTACCCCGCAGCTGAGTGATCTCTTATCACCTGAAAAACCAACAGCTGCTAAAGCGAGTCCAAGCCCTGTACAAACTGCAATTTTAGTTAATCAGACTAACACTAGCACACGTACCCCAACAATTAAGCCCTCGATTACGCCGCGTCCTCAATTATTACCTTGGGTGCCGACCTCCAAAGATGGTATTATAAACACGCCTGGCGAATTAACCATGACAGCGGTATCCAATCAAGTTGATAATCGGTTTATTCAGGATGCGCCTTATTATTATTGGTTGGCAACGCGTACTCCCGCACCGACAATGTGGAGGGACAAAGTTTTATATTCAGCCAGTCCTGTCTCGACTCTTTTCATGGCAACCATACCACCTACACCTACAAAAACCTTGACACCGACCATCACTCCTACCCGTACAGCTACTTCTACACCGTTTCAAAAAAACCTAACACCAAAAGCTACATTGCCTTTGCCAACTACGTTATGGTAAGATGTGTTGCCCTGAGCGCGCTGACAACACGGCGGAATCGACATAAGATTGATAAAGTGTAAAATGATGCGATTGGGTCTAGACATCCATACATTTGTTGTTGTTGCCTTTTGGATAACCTTAGGGTTAGCTTTCTATTCATTATGGCGTGGTTTTTATTTGCTGCTTTCCTCTACAAAAGTAAAATTTTTTAGAATTAGACAAGAACAAATGTCAAAGGGCTGGTTGTCTTTGTTCTATTTTATTCTATTTGGTTTTTTAACGCTTTTTTTTGGCATAGCTGCAGAGCCTTTGGCGTATCGCTACTTTCCTCCAACCCCCACAATGACAAAAACACCAACGCCAACTTTATCACCAACCATCACCCCAAAGCCAACCATTACTTTAACGCCTACGTTCACCTTAACACCAGCCGAAAGTTATACACCGACAAGCACCTCAACTCCTTATGTTCCTGAAGATGTGATGCAGCGTTTCAACAGCAGTGTAACCCCAAGCGGAAAAGCTGTATTTAGCCCAATAACATTTACTGATGCACTGGATAAAAATGATCGCCCGCTTAATCCAAGTACCTCGTTTAAAAATCCCATAAAATCCATGTATGCTTTTTTCAGTTACGATCAAATGCAGGAAGGTGTGCAGTGGACTGCTTTGTGGTTCCGAAATGGGAATTTAGTGTTTTTTGAAACGGCTCCTTGGCAAGGGAGTACTGGGGGCTATGCATATTCAGTGTGGCAGCCGCAGCGACCGGATGAATGGAAGCCCGGACTTTATGAAGTGCAATTATTTGTAGGGCAAGATTGGTTGGTATCGGGAACATTTACCCTTGAGGGCAACCCACCTACGTTAACTCCCTCTCCACTGCCGACAATCACTCCCCGACCAACGAATACGCGTCAACCAACTGCAACGTCTAAGCCAACGCTTACTCGGAGACCGACAGCGACACCTAGACCAACTTTTACCCCGAGTCCAACACGTACCAAAATAGTAAGGTGAAGTGTTAGGTAATAAATTCTTTTAGAGAGGTAACTTATTACTTGATGATGAAGATTTTAGAAACATAAGTTAACTTATGAAAGGAGAGGGATATGTCTTTTTCTACAAGGCTTCTGTCAATTTATATTCTTGTATTTTTATATGGTATTCTTAGCCTCTCTGCAGACCCCGCTAGTTCGAAACAATTGTTTACCTCAGAATTGTTCTCAAAGCCGCATGATGAAAAAGGTTTTCCGCAGTCTTCAGCAATTGAGAGCATATTTATTGGAGATCCTGATGGAAAAATGCTTCATCCTTTGCTTGGCGTAAATGCTGGTCCTTCTCCAGCAGGAAGGGACCCAAGAAACCCAGATCTTACTTTGTCATACAGAAAAATTGGGGTAACTATGGTACGCAACCATGATTTTTATGGTCCTTTAGATATGGCGGTCATGTACCCTAATCGGTTGAATGATCCCCTTGATATGCGATCATATGATTTTCGCGGAAGTGATCTGATATGGAAATCTATTTTTGATGGTGGATTTGAACCTTATTTTCGGCTTGGTGATTCGTGGAATAATTCACGACCTCCAGCAAATGATAAAGAATTAGCAAATTGGGTGAAAGCGTCATTGGAAGTGATTCGGCATTATCATCAAGGAAAGTGGAATGGTTTTAACACCCAGTTCCGTTATGTTGAGATATGGAATGAGCCGGATAATGATAAATTTTGGCCTAAACCGCGTTCGCCGCGAGAGTATTACGACTTGTATGTAGAGACTGCAAAAGCCATAAAGCACGCATTTCCAGAGTTAAAGGTGGGAGGTCCTGGCATAACACAGGCGGCATTTGATACACCGCGTGGAAAAAGATGGATGAATGAATTTTTAATTTATGTTAAGAAAAATAACGCGCCGTTAGATTTTTTTTCGTGGCATATTTATTCTAATGACCCAAATAAATATCTTGAAGCGTGCAATTATTATCGGCAGAGTTTAGATGACCTAGGTTTTCAAAATGTTCCAATGCATGTTACAGAATATAATACTGATCACAGATTCCTAGAAAATAACAGGGATGAATTATTAGCTCTAAGGACAGGAGGAAAAGGTGCAGCCATTACTACAAGTGGTTGGATTGCCATGCAGAAAGCTGGAGTTGAAGCAGCAACATTTTATCGAGGCAATGATCCCTCAATGGATGAAGTAGCTTTTTATGGGATGTTTTATGCCAATGGCAAACCGAAGCGGATTGCTCTTGCCTTTTCACTTTGGTCTGAAATTGTAAAGTATCCCCAAAGCAGAACAGTAAATAATAGCCAGAATAATAAGCTTTGGGTATTGGCAGGACAAAATCAGGAAGGCAAGGTTGCTGTTCTTGTGTCCAATCCGACTGAAACGCCAATTCGATATGCAATCAAAGGTATTCAAGGCAGTAAGTATGTCATTAAACAAGTTAATGATTCTAGTGAAAAAGTGAATGTTATTGTTCATTCTGGTTCTGAAATAGAGATTGGAGCTTATACTGTACAGTTAATCACTACCGATTAATATACGAGAAAAGAATAAATTATCTATTCAGAATTTTACATAACGGATGTTACCACTTCATTACTTAATTCTTTGCCTTTGCTCCAAGCAATAGAATCAGTTATAATCCTTTGCACTTATGGTTGAACAAAAACCATCTCTGATCATCAATAACCGCTACCGGCTTGAACGACGATTAGGTGCAGGAGGAATGGCAGTAGTGTATGAAGGCCATGATCTGATGTTGGAGCGGCAGGTAGCAGTAAAAATATTGCGTCAAGATTTCTCAAAAGATGCCATATTTCGTCAACGTTTTCATCAAGAAGCAAAAGCAGCAGCAAATTTAACCCATCCAAATATTGTAACCGTGCACGATTACGGGTTGGCTTCTGGATACCCTTTTATTGTGATGGAATATGTTCCTGGAATGGACTTGAAAACCATGCTCAAACAACGCGGAGCATTGCCTATTAAAGATACCCTGCGATTGATGATTCAAGCTTGTGCAGGTTTGGGTTATGCTCATCGCGCTGGGTTAGTGCACTGTGATATCAAGCCACATAATCTTCTTATTACGCCGGATATGCGTTTGAAAATAACGGATTTTGGAATAGCGCGAGCGATTGCTTCTATTCATCCTGAGGAGCATTCGGCGTATGTGTGGGGTTCACCAGTATATTTTTCTCCGGAGCAAGCCGCCGGAGGAGCACCATCGCCGGCTTCTGATGTCTATTCTTTAGGAGTTGTGATGTATGAAATGTTGGTTGGGCATCCCCCTTTTCAAGGAAATTCTGCGGAGGAATTAGCCCAACAGCATTTGGTGGCACAGCCGATACCTCCTAGCACTTTAGGCGTAGAGCTTCCCCAGGCTCTGGAAATGATTTTGATGAAAATATTGTCAAAAGAGCCCTCTGCTCGTTACCGTACTGCAGACCAATTAGGGCATTTGCTTTTAGCAATTTCCAAACAAGTGGAGGGTGAATTCACGGCTGCAAGCCAATCATATTCCCGGCGTGAGGAAAATTGGGCTGCGGGCAGCAAAGAATCTATTGTTGATAGTGATATCACCTTAGAAGATAAAGAGCCTAGCGACTTGGATTGGGTAACGATATTATTAGGATTGCTGGCTCTGATTGCTGCAGGGGGATTGATTCCCTTTTGGATATGGGTCTATTATAAGTAGAGAACATTTGCTTCCTTGTCAAAAACCCTATCTTTAGGTATGATTAGAGGCATGACTAAGCCAAAAATAATATCCGCATCAATCTTATCAGCAGATTTTACAAAGCTGGGAGAACAATTAAAAGAGATAGAAAACGCAGGAGTAGATTGGATTCATGTTGATGTAATAGACGGACATTTTGCCCCAAATATAACCATGGGCCCATTTATCGTCGAAGCCTGCCGCCGAGCATCTTCGCTGCCTTTGGATGTGCATCTGATGATTGAGAAACCTGAAAGGTATCTCAAAGCTTTTGCCGATGCAGGTGCGAATTGGTTGACTGTGCATATTGAAACTTGTCCGCATATTCAGCGAACATTGGAGGAAATTCGCAAACTGGGCTGCAATGTAGGGATAACATTGAATCCCGGCACTTCAATTACACTTATCGAAGAGGTGCTGCCTTTTGTAGATATGGTGTTGGTTATGACCGTAAACCCCGGCTTTTCTGGACAGAAATTTATTAGCCAAACGATGCATAAGATCAGGCGGATAAGGGAAAGGCTAGATGAGGTAAACCCTAAGGCAATGATTCAGGTAGATGGGGGAATTACAAGCGATAACATTGGTGAAGTTGCTGAAGCAGGAGCGCAGGTTTTTGTCGTAGCAACAGCTATTTTTAAGAATCCTAGCGGCATCTTTACTGCTGTTAAAGAACTGCGAGCAAAGATGCCGTAGGATAAGAAATGAATAAAGGTGCAAAAAAGACTTGAGTGAGGATGCAAAACCTTATTTTGCGACTTTAGATAACGTGCGGATGCAACGCGTGCATAAAAGCCTTCGCACTTTTCTTCCCCCTTGGAATATAGAGACTCTTTGCAGATTGGGTTTAAAATCGCGCAGAGTTGCCTTTTTTGACCAAGGACGATTTTTGCCAAAGGTGGTTTGTTTTCCACAGAGTTCACATTTTGCCATGGTGCAATTCCTTCCTAAGTAATTATGAGATGTGTTGAAAGACTAAGCAATTCTTGAATAATCAGACAGAAAATTTTACCATAATATGCATCTTATGACAAGATGAGTGTTAAATATATTATGAGGTTTAGCTATGACCTATGAAAATGAAAATCCTTATGGAAGTATATTAATCTCACAACGCGCTATAGCAACGATTGCCTGGCATGCAGCTTTGGAATCCTATGGGGTGGTTGGGCTTGCTCCGAAAAATTTTGCTGACGGCATTGCAAATATCCTTGTTAAAGATCCCCTTTTAGGAGTAGATGTGCATTATGATGGGCAAAAAATTGAAATAGATTTGTATATCATTATTGAATATGGAACTCGGGTAAAATCCGTAGCCAGCAGTGTCGCCAGCAGTGTTAAGTTTCATGTGGAGAAAGCCTTAGGCTTGCCAGTTAATGCAGTTAACGTCCATGTGCAAGGGCTGAGAGTGAGTGATATGGATTAAATGTGTTGCTGATATCTTGAAATAGATAGATAAAGAGATGATATTGAGTTCTTATGACAACAACAATTGATGGACAGGTATTAAAAAGATTAGCTGAAGCAGGTTTAAAATGGCTGCGGATGAATCAACAAATTGTGAACGCTTATAATGTTTTTCCTGTGCCTGATGGAGATACAGGGACGAATATGGTGCTCACCATGCAATCGGCTTATGATGAAATTGGGCAGTCCTTAGAAAAGAATGCTGGTAAGATAGCACAAGCCTTAGCTCATGGGGCATTGATGGGGGCACGCGGAAATTCTGGCGTTATTCTATCCCAGATCTGGCGCGGTTTTGCACGAGCTGTGGATGATCAAGAAGTTATTGGGGTGGAGTGTTTGATTAAAGCTTTAAATACAGCCCGCGATACCGCCTATAAGGGCGTTGTTCGCCCTGTAGAAGGGACTATACTCACGGTAACCAAAGATATTGCCCAAGCTGCAAAAACTGCTTATGACGAAGCTGGAAAACTTGGCAAAACGATAGATATCGTGGAAATGTTTGAAAGAATCGTAAAAGCAGCGGATGAATCGGTGCAGCGAACGCCAGAACTGTTGCCAGTGCTTAAGCAAGCCGGTGTAGTGGATTCGGGCGGCAAGGGGTTATTTTTTATTTTTGAAGGAATGCTACGCTATCTGCGTGGCGAGCCGCTTGAGGCTGCTGCTGTCTATCATCCTATTCCCATCACTCATTTTGACGAACATGTGATGGATATGGTGGAAGATGGGCAAGACTATGAAGTCGTGTTAGATTTTATTCCCGCTCGTGCTCTTCAATGGGATGATTTTTATGCGCAATTAGAGCAATTTGGAACTTCCATTCAAGTTGGGGAAGGTGAAGGAATGTACAGGGTGCACATTCACGTGCCGGCAGAAAAACGCTATCATCCTATTGATTATGCTATCTCTTTGGGTCAAGTTACAAAGGTGGTTATTGAAAACTTGCAAGCGCAGATGAAGGCGTCTGAAGCAGAAGAGAACGATACTCATAAGTTTATCCAAAACCATATTGAGGAAGGGCAGATTGGTGTTATTGCCATATCACCTGGCGCAGGCATCTCGCGGGTATTTTCGAGTTTGGGTGCAGCAGCGGTTGTAAATGGTGGACAGACCATGAATCCTAGCACTCAAGAAATTCTTGATGCCATTGAAGAGTTGCCGACAGACAAAGTGATAATTTTACCAAACAATAAAAATATCATCATGACAGCCCAATCTACGAAAAGTCTGTCGCAAAAGAAAATCGCGGTAATTCCTAGCCGCTCAGTGCCGCAAGGCTTAGCAGCAATGCTGCATTGGAATCCAGACGGAGATTATGAAGAAACTATAGAAGAAATGACTTCATCACTCAAGGCAGTCCGAACTTGCGAGATTACGAATGCCACACGCAGTGTAGAAATGAATGGTGTGCCTGTAAAAGAAGGGCAACTTATTGGGCTTGTTGATGGTGAACTATTGGTTTCTTCTACTGACTTGCAAGATTGCTGTTTGCAAACGTTAAAAGCTGCACATGCTGAGGATTATGAATTAATTACTTTATTTTACGGGGCAGGTTTGTCTAAGCTAGAAGCGGAAAGCGTCGCGGCAGCCGTCAGAGAAGCCTTTCCTAATCAAGAAGTTGAACTTCAAGAAGGCGGCCAACCACATTATCCATTTATTATTTCAGTAGAATAAAGGAATGGATGCTTTTGATATAGTTTATTATTCTGCAATTATATCTTTGAGATGATAAAGAAAAGGGATCAACACAAATGAAAATTGCGTTAGTAACCGACAGTACAGTGGATTTACCAGCTGATGTAATTGAACAACATCATATTCATATTGTACCTATTACATTGATTGTTGACGGCGTTACTATGGAAGATGGCGGCGGCAAGAATAGTGAAGTGCCAATGATTGATAGGAACAAGTTTTACCGCGATTTGCCGCAAATGAAAACTTTTCCTACTACTGCTGCGCCATCACCGATAAACTTCCAAAAAGTGTTCCAACAATTGTTGGATGAGGGTTATGATCATATTCTTTCGGTAAATTTTTCAAAAGAGCTTAGTGCAACCGTAAATAATGCCTTTTTAGCGGCAGAAAACTTTCCCGGTAAAGTAACTGTTGTGGATAGCCGCCAAATCAGCATGACGATGGGCTTTCAAGTATTAGCTGCTGCAGAAGCAATTGAGGAGCTTGCGTCCTCTTCTCTTTCCCCTGAAGAGGTGGTAAAAGAGGCTGTTCACCGCATGAACGATGTAAGGCAGCGTGAATATATCTACGCTTTAGTTGATACGTTAGAATACCTCCATAAGGGCGGACGTGTGAGTTGGGTTAAAGCTACGATTGGCACGATGCTGAAAATGAAGTTTATTATTTCTGTGATGGACGGGCAAGTTACCCGGGTGGGGCAGGTGAGAACCCGTCGGAGTGGATGGGAGAAGATTAAAGATCTGCTTATACCGCATGCCCCATTTGACCGGTTAGGAGTATTTCATTGTGGTGCAGATCCAGAAGAAGTGAATGAAATTGTAGAGATGTTTGTGCAATATCTCACACCATCTCCTTCGTCAGCCTCAGTTAACAAACCCTTTGTTATTCCTCTAACACCAATCATTGGAGCACATACAGGACCTAATTTGATTGGTGTAGCTGTTCTTTCAGGCAAGACAAGTTAGGAATCTCAACCCCATCAATATGATAAAAATGGATTGGAATAACTCTTCTATCTTTGGTAAAATAGAAGAGATGAAACCATCTTTAACAAAAATCCTCAAAATATTCCGTCATGAAGGTGAATTAGGGTATGAAGATCGAGCTGTGATTGGCGGCTTGGGCAAGCTTGTTTCATTCTGGGAGAACGAGGCAAGGGCTGAAGAAGTGCCAGAAGAGATCGTCCAGGCGGTGTGTGATCGGTTGCGCGATTACCACCGCTTGAGCACTGCCTCGCGCCGCGAAGTATTACAGGGACTTGTGCGGCGTATTCAAAGATATCAAGAAGAATATTCTTCACAAGAAGAAAAGAGCGATACCTCGCTAAAAACACCTTCTTTAGAATCAGTCAGTATAAGCAGTCCTGAAACCATTGAGGAGGAAAAGAAGGAAGAAGAGCAGCCAATACAACAACCTAAACGACCTTCTTCAAGACGAGTTAGGGATCATATTGTTCCCATTGCTTTAGATGCGCCGGTCACGGTTTTACCTGGTGTTGGACCAGCCAATGCCAAGATCCTTAACTATTTAGGCATTAAGACATTAGGGGATATGCTTTATTACTTTCCCCGCCGCTATGATGATTATGCGACCTTAAAACCGATCAATAAATTATGGTATGGGGAAGAAGTTACTGTTATTGGGACAGTGAAAAATGTAATTACCCGACGTACGGTAAATGGCAAAAAGATCACTGAAGCTGTGATTACAGATGGCAGTGGGGACTTGCGCGTTACTTGGTTCAATCAACCCTGGAAAGCTGAACAGTTGCGCCAGAAAACTCAGGTGGTGTTAGCGGGAAAAATTGACCAGTATTTAGGGCGTTTAACCATGACTAACCCTGAATGCGATTTTCTAGATCAAAAGCAGCTTAATACTAATCGTATTGTGCCTGTGTATCCTTTAGCCGGCGATATCAAGCAGCGTAAATTGCGCCAATTGATGGATAAAGTCATCAATTACTGGGCGGTACGCGTACCCGATCCATTGCCATTTTCATTATTAGAGGAGGCAAATCTCATTGATTTGCCTACTGCTTTGCTCCAAATCCATTTTCCAGATTCGATGGAAGAATTAAGAGCTGCGCGCAAAAGGTTAGCTTTCGATGAAATCTTCTTTTTGCAACTGGGGGTGCTTAGCCAAAAGCAAACCTGGATGGAGCGGCAGGCTACAGTATATGCAGTTACGGATGAGTGGCTTGAGGGGCTTATCGCTAAGCTGCCTTATTCGTTGACAAATGCACAGCGGCGAGTGCTGCAGACAATAAGAGAAGATTTATCCAGCGGCAGACCGATGAACCGTTTGCTGCAAGGTGATGTGGGTTCGGGAAAAACAATCTTGGCTGCTATAGGGTTGATGATGGTCATTCATCACGGCGCACAGACGGCTTTTATGGCGCCAACGAGCATTCTTGCTGAGCAGCATTATAAGACTATTAAAAAGATTTTTGTTGAACAAGGATTATTAGGAGAAAACGAACTGCAGCTTTTGGTAGGCGCTACACCTGAAACAGAAAAAAATGCAATTCGCGAAGGGTTGCAAAATGGTACCGTAAAACTTGTGGTTGGTACACATGCCTTGCTTGAGGATCCAATCCAATTTGCAAATTTGCAAATGGCTGTAATAGATGAACAGCATCGGTTTGGGGTAAATCAGCGGGCAATGTTGAGAAAGAAAGGGAATAACCCTCACCTGCTGGTTATGACAGCCACACCAATCCCGCGTTCATTGGCACTTACGATATATGGTGACTTGGATTTATCCGTACTAGATGAAATGCCGCCCGGCAGAAAAGCAGTTGAGACTTATGTTCTTTACCCAACAGAATTAGAGCGAGCTTATTCGCTTATTCGCACTCAGCTAGAGAAAGGGAGGCAAGCTTTTATTATTTATCCTCTCATTGAAGAAAGTGAAGTATTGGATGTGAAGGCAGCGGTGGATGAATATGAACGGTTGCAGAAGGAAGTATTTCCCGAACATCGTTTAGCTTTGCTGCATGGAAGGATGAAGCCAGAAGAAAAAGATGAAGTCATGGCAAGATTTCGCGATGGAGAAACGCAGATATTAGTTTCAACTTCCGTGGTTGAAGTGGGTGTAGATGTGCCAAATGCAACGGTCATGCTAATTGAAGGGGCAGATCGCTTTGGGTTGGCGCAGCTTCATCAATTTCGGGGCCGAGTTGGACGCGGTGCAGAAAAATCTTATTGCATCTTGGTTCCTTCAAAATCAGATGCTGTTGAAAATGAGCGATTGAAAGCTATAGCAGAGACGAATGACGGATTTGTTCTCGCGGAAAAAGACTTGGCTCAACGCGGGCCGGGAGAGTTTCTTGGCAAGCGGCAGTCTGGCTACACTGGTTTAAGATTTGCGAATTTAAGTGACGTACCTCTAATTGAAAAGGCGCGATATTTTGCTCAGAAGGTGTACGCCAAAGACCCACAGTTATCCTTGCCCGAACACAGTGGGCTTCGAGATGAGATGCAGCGCTATTGGGGCAAACAAGGAGATGTCAGCTAATCATGAATGTTAAAGCAGTTTTTCCTGGCACTTTTGATCCTATTCATTTTGGACACATAGATATTGCCTTACGTGCTACTAAACTTTTCAAGGAAGTAGTTGTAGCAGTATATGATCGTCCCTTGAAGTCATTATTATTCTCGCCAGAAGAACGACTTGAAATGGTAAAAGGTGCTTTTGAAAATATACCGAACATTCAAGTAATGGGGTACAATGGATTAACAGTAGAATTCTGTCGGCGTATAGGCGCACAAGTCATTGTGCGGGGTTTGAGAGTTTTCTCCGACTTTGAGCATGAATTTCGAATGGCATTGACAAATAAACACCTAGCACCAGATATTGAGGTAATTGCGTTCATCACCAATGAGGAACATACATTTCTTTCTTCTTCGACAGTTCGCGAAGTAGCTTCTTTAGAAGGAGATGTAAGTACTATGGTTCCGCCGCATGTGGCAAAAATTATAAAGGAACGATTTCAAGGAAAACAAAATGAAACCCTAAAGATGAATTACCTTACTTCACTAAGGGATTGATAGGATTGTCAAGAGCTAATGATATAACGGCGGTTCGATTAAGCATGTTGAGAGAGTAACGGAGAGAATGCCATGGATATCATGCATCTGATTGATCGTTTGGAAGAATTGTTCAATGAAAGTCGTCCGATCCCTCTTACGCATAATGTAATTGTGGATGAAGATCGGATTTTAGATATTATTGACCAGATGCGTGTCTCTATCCCGGATGAAGTAAAGAAAGCCCAACAGATAATTGCTCAACGGGATAGGGTGTTGGCTCAAGCTCAAGAGGCGGCTAACCGAACTATTCAACTTGCCAAAGAGAAAAGTGAGGCATTGCTGGAAAGAGAGCCGATTGTTCAAGCGGCGCAAATGCAAGCAGAGGAAATTATTCGACAAAGCAAAATTGAAGCTGAAAATATACGCAGAGAGGCTGACCAATATGTGTTGGCTTCTCTTTCCTCATTGGAGCAGGAATTATTAAAAATATTAGCTCAAGTGCAGAATGGCATGAGGATGCTGCAGGCTCCTATGCAGAATAATTCTATAGGTGAAGAAAACTCAGAAGAAAAAACTTATAATAACCAATAATCAATTACTCCCTTTTTTATCTTGTCAAGCCTTCTATTTCATGTTAAAATAATAATGAAACAGGGGAGAAAATCAACTAAAAGTGCCAGTAAAAAACCACTGTTTCTATAGGGAATGGATTTCAAAGAGACCTCTCTCTTTTTTGTTTTTAAAGCTAAGACGGCAAAAAATTATTGGAGATTCGTTAAGTAATGAAAAATGAATTTGTGTTGGCGTTCAACCAAGTATTAGAAGAAAAACAGTTGCCTAAGCAGGTAATATTAGAGGCGCTTGAAGCTGCAATGGCATCAGCATACCGCAAAACAGTTGGACTGGGGGATATGCAGCACGTGCGCGCGCGGGTTAATCCTGATACAGGTGAAGTTACCATTCTGCTGGAGAAAGAGGTCGTCGAGACTGTAAACGATGAAAGAACAGAAATTTCATTAGAGGAAGCACGCAAAATTAATAAAAATGCCGAATTGGGTGGCATTGTTGTTGTTGAGACTGTACCGAAAAATGTTGATTTTGGAAGGGTAGCTGCCCAGAACGCTCGTAATGTTATTCAACAGCGCATACGCGATGCAGAACGAAAGGCTCAAATTGAATATTTTGAGAAACAGGTTGGGGAAATTATTAACGGTGTGGTACAAAGTGTTACTAACGGGAATGTAATCCTTGCGTTGGAAATGGGGGCTGAAGGCATCTTAGCACGCAAAGACCAAATTCCAGGTGAAAGGTTCCGCACTTCTGAAAGGGTTAGGGCTTTATTGGTGGAGGTCAAGCCAAGCCAAAAAGGCAATCAAATTATCCTTTCGCGAGCTCATAAAAACTTTTTGCGCCGGTTATTGGAAATTGAAGTGCCTGAAATCTATCACGGGATCGTTGAAATCCGTTCAATAGCACGCGAACCTGGCTATCGTTCTAAAGTTGCTGTTGCTGCCTTGAAACCGGGTATAGATCCGGTGGGAGCTTGTGTTGGCATTCGCGGTGTTAGAATTCAAGCCATTGTCCGCGAACTCCACGATGAAAAAATTGACGTTATTGAATGGAGTCAAGACCCTAAGGTGTATATAGCCAAGACATTAAGCCCGGCTCGCGTATTGGGGGTGTATCTTGATGAGTATGCGCGTGGTCCCAAAACAGCCACGGTTGTTGTGCCGGAAGATCAATTAAGTTTAGCTATAGGCAAAGATGGGCAGAATGCAAGGTTATCTGCAAAGCTTACAGGTTGGCGGATTGATATTAAGGGACAACTTGAGGCTGCTTCAGATATCTTGTTTAAATTGCAAAATGATCCTGATTATATGCAAATAGCTGATCGGGTTCAAGAATTTATTCCACAAGTTGAAGCCATACTAAAGAAAAAGGAGGAAGGCAGACCTGTAACACCCGAGGAGTATCAACTCCTTAACCGCTTTATTGATCGAACTGAGACAAGCGTTATTGAAAAACATCAAGAAGCGCGGCGGGCAAAAGAAGAAATACAAGTTGACAAAGTCGTTCCTGAATACTATGCACTTTCCATTGAAGAGTTGCGCATCAATGAGCGCATTCAAGAGGTTTTAGCTGAGAATGGGTACACTACTATTGGCGAACTTATCCAACAAATGGAAACCAATGCAGATGAGATCCTGAAACTCAATGGCATTGGGCCAAAAGCTATGACGGAAATCAAAACCTGCATAGAGACGTTGATAAGGGCCTATGAAGAGAAGCAAGCTCCACTTGCTGATCAACCAGAATCAGCTGATGTAGCGTTAGAATCTTCAGCCTCAGCCGAAGAAGCAGAGGAAAGAAGAGATGTGCGGCAAATAGAAGCACAAATCGAACCTCTTGCAGAAGAGGCACCTATGCCTCGGACAGAGCTTGAAGGCGAAGGTGAAGTCGAGACGAGCGAGGAAATTAACCAACTTACTTCTCAAGAATCTTTATCATTGTTTGAAAAAGATATGGAAGATATGATTAGTATTGAAAGATGGAAAGACGACGAAGAAGAAGACTTCGATGATTATATAAATAAGGACAAGAAGAAGAAAAAGAAAAAGTATGTTGAGATGGAATATGATCCTGATCAAGGCATCATGATTGTGAAGCGCAAGCGGAAACGAATTGGAGATTGGGAGCATAGCGATTGGTAAATTGAATACATGTTAATATATAAGCATTATGGGAGTACCTAGACGGCAGCCAAGACGAAAGCATATTCCACAACGGACGTGTGTTGGGTGCCGAGAAACACTAGCAAAAAAAGCCTTGATCCGCATTGTGCGGACAGAAGGTGGGGTGTTTATCGATCCAAGTGGGAAGGCAGCTGGGCGCGGCGCTTACCTTCACTATCAGAAATCATGTTGGGAAAAAGGCATCAGAGGGGCTTTAGAACGAGCCTTGAAAGTGAAGCTGAATGAAGAAGATAAAAAGCGCCTAGAAGAGTTCGCCCTGACAATTCCAGATGAATAATTGAAATAGTTATTGTCTGTCTAGGTACTCATAGGGCAAAAATCAAAAAAGAAGGAGGTGCCGTATGAGTTCTAGCGGGCACACAAAGACGTTAAGTGAAATTGAAATTCCTCAAACCATCACGGTGCGCGACTTAGCCCAAAAAGTTGGCGTCAGTCCTATTGATGTAATGAAAATCCTCATGGCAAATGGGGTAATGGCGAATATCAATCAAATGATTGACTTTGACACTTCTGCCATTGTCCTTTCAGAGATGGGCATTGAGGCGGTACCTGAAAAAAAAGAAGAGATTCGGCAAGAAATAGCAGATAATGTCCCACTTTGGCGAAAAATCATTGCTCATGAAGACCCTAAATCTCTCCAGCCTAGACCTCCTGTAGTTACCATTCTAGGCCATGTTGATCATGGCAAAACAACCTTATTAGATGCTATTCGCCACACAAATGTTGCTGAAGGTGAATCTGGTGGCATTACCCAGCACATTGGTGCGTATCAGGTTGAGCATAATGGTCGTAAAATCACCTTTTTAGATACGCCGGGTCATGCAGCTTTTACTGCCATGCGAGCTCGCGGTGCTCAAGGGGCGGATATTGTTGTGTTGGTTGTCGCTGCAGATGACGGGGTTATGCCGCAAACCCGCGAAGCTATTGCACACGCTAAAGCAGCTCAAGTGCCGATAATTGTTGCCTTAAATAAGATGGATCGGCCGGGTGTGGATGTGAACCGCATCAAACAGCAGCTGGCTGAAAACAATCTTGTGCCTGAGGATTGGGATGGAGATACGATCATCGTTCCACTTTCAGCAAAGCAGCGCCAAGGGTTGGATGATCTGCTTGAAGCGATTTTGCTCGTGGCAGATGATATGAATATTCTTGCTAACCCGAAAGGCAAAGTGATAGGTACGGTAATTGAAGCCGAACGAGGCAAATCGCAAGGGGTAAAAGCAACTCTATTAGTCCAGAACGGTACCCTTAATGAAGGCGATGTGGTTGTTGTGGGCACGGTTTATGGGAAAATCCGAGCGATGTTTGATTATCGCAATCGCAAGATACGCAAAGCTGAACCTTCTATGCCTGTGTCGGTCATTGGTTTTCATGATATTCCTAATGCCGGCGAGATGTTTGAAGTAGTGGCAAACGAGAAAGAAGCTCGGCAAATTGTTGAAGAACGCAAAGCCCAAGCAGAGAAGAATATTGAGAAGAAAAAGATGACGCTTGAGGAATTGTTCACTCGCGTGCAAACTGGCGAGGTTCAAGAGCTTAGACTGATTATTAAAGCTGATGTACAAGGCTCTATCGAACCAATTGTTTCCTCAATAAAGGATTTAAACACCGAAGAAATAAAGATCAATATCATTCATGCGGAAACTGGCGATATTAGTGAAAGTGATGTGATGCTCGCTTCAGCTTCTAAAGCCATTGTCATTGGGTTTAACGTCAAAGAAGATATTGCAGCTCGACGATTGGCAGATGCAGAGGGCGTATCTATCCGTACTTATGATGTTATTTATCGTTTGACAGAAGACGTCGAGAAAGCCCTAAAAGGCATGCTTGAGCCAGAGTTTAAAGAAGTGCAATTAGGCAAGGCAGAGGTGAAGGCAGTCTTTACCGTCTCCAAGTTAGGAAAAATAGCTGGTTGCCGTGTTATAGAAGGAGAGATCAAACGCAATGCCCGAGTAAGAATCTTGCGGTCAGGTAAAACGCTCTTTGAAGGAGAGATTGCTTCACTTAAGCATTTCCAAGATGATGTTCGGGAAGTAAAGCAGGGTTCCGAATGCGGTTTGGGTGTTAAGGGATTTACTGATTTTGCAGCAGGGGATATCATTCTCTGTTATTACCTTGAGAAAACTGCCACAGAATGAATTTACTAAAAACAAAGAGGCGCGATGGTTTCAAAATTACGAACTCAACGGATCGCTGAACGTATTCAACAAGACCTTTCACAGTTGCTCTTAACTGAAGTGCATGATCCAAGGCTGGCAGGTGTAACCATTACGGGGGTGAAGGTTGATCGCGAATTAGCGTTTGCTGATGTTTATTTTTCTTGTGTCGAAGGGTCCCAAAGGTCAGCAGAAATTTTAGAGGGTTTGAACCATGCCCAAGGGTTTTTACGTACTGCCATGGCTAAGGAAAGTGAGCTGCGAGTATTCCCGCGCTTGCGTTTTCACTGGGATCCAACTCCTGAAAATGCAGATCGGTTGGAAAAAATATTTGAGAAACTGCGCAGGGAAAACGAAGAAAATCATTAGCTATCCCAACTTGAGAGGAACGGTTAAAACTTTATCAGCAGCAGACCACTTATCTTGTTAGGAGGTCTTTTTACGCTAGCTCGAATGAAACCGAAACCTAATGAGGGTTACAAGATGCAGAAGGAAAAGAATAGTTTTCATGAGAAAATATCAGGGGTAATTGTTGTTGATAAACCGCTGGGTATGTCATCTCATGATGTTGTGCAAGTGATACGTAAAGGCAGTGGTTTGCGAAGGGCAGGACATACCGGCACTTTAGACCCGCGGGCAACTGGTGTATTAGTGGTTCTTCTAGGACCTGCTGTACGTCTTAGTGAGTATGTGTCTGCTGCAGACAAGCGTTATCAAGCTACTCTTCGGTTGGGAAGTGCGACAGATACATATGATTCGGAAGGTAAGGTAACTCACAGCGGCAAGGTGAGAGTAACCGAAGAGGAGTTTGCTGAATTGCTAAAACGCTTTGTTGGTGAGATTGAGCAAGTGCCTCCTCCTTTTTCCGCTGTAAAACTGCATGGTAAAAAAGCTTACGAGCTTAGCCGAAGAGGTGAAGCCGTTGATTTGAAGCCAAGAAAAATACATGTCTATCACTTAGAAATCCTCGAATGGGATTTGCCGGATGTAACTATTGACGTTATGTGTTCGTCAGGAACTTATGTAAGATCTTTAGCACATGACATTGGAAATATGTTGGGCTGTGGTGCTCACTTAATCGCCTTGAGACGAACAAAAAGCGGACGCTTTACCTTGCGAGATGCAACGCCACTGGATGAACTAAAGAATGCATTTGCCCAAGGAGACTGGTATAAATATCTCATTCCCGCTGCAGAAGCTTTGTCAGATTGGGTGGCAGTGGAATTAAGCGGTGAACAATTGCAGAGGATAAAACATGGTCATCGGATACCTGCTTCAGCGGATGCGCCACAAATGGCACGCGGGGTGAATGAACTAGGTGAACTTGTAGCTGTACTAGAAAAATGTGAAGACGCACAACAATGGCAACCGAAAAAGGTGTTCTTACAGGAAGATTAAACTGTGGAGATCGTTAAGTCTTTTGAACAATTGCACTTGAAAAGCAGCTTTTTAGCTATTGGGGTGTTTGACGGTGTACACCTTGGACATCAACAGATTATTAAAGGGTTAGTAAGAGAAGCGCATAAGGCAGCCGTGCCGGCTGTTGTCATGACATTTCACCCTCATCCAATGGTGGTATTGTATGAGTATAAAGATCCACTGTATTTAACTTCCCTGCAGCAGCGGAATGAAATTTTGGCAGACTTAGGAGTCGATATTGCTATCAACCAATCGTTCACCAAAGACTTTTCGCAGCAAAGCGGCGGGGATTTTTTATATAGATTGAAGAGTCACCTCAATTTTCAGCAGCTGTGGGCTGGTCATGATTTTGCACTTGGAAGAAATCGTCAAGCAGATATAAATGCATTGATGGAAATGAGCAAAGCTCTTCATTATACACTGCGAAGATTTGACCCAATTATGGTGGATAATGAAGTTGTTTCTTCAAGCGCCATTCGGGCTTTATTAATTCAAGGGCATGTTGAAAGAGCTTCCCGTTTATTAGGCAGGCCGTATCAAGTAGAAGGATTGGTCGTTAAGGGTGATGGACGAGGCACTGCATTGGGCATACCAACAGCAAATGTTCAGCCAGATGAACAAATGGTCATCCCCAAAACGGGAGTTTATATCAGTGAAGCAATTGTCGGTGGTGAAAACTTGAAAGCCATTACGAATATTGGAATTCGTCCGACGTTTAATGGTGAACATCCACATGAGGTGGTGGTGGAAGTTCACATATTAGATTTTCATGAAGATATTTACGCCCAAAGAATACGAGTGAACTTTATTATAAGATTGAGAGATGAAATGAAGTTTCAACGAGTTGCAGATTTATTGAGTCAGGTTCAACGTGATATTCAAGCAGCTCGGCTGTACTTTAAGGAATCAAGCCTGCTTGATCAACCTACATGAATAGGGTTGATTTGCTGATGTGAAGCAAAAAAACTATGGAAGTATATTTACAGCTTCTGCGAGATGTGCTAGAGAATGGCAAAGATCGAAAAGACAGAACTGGCGTAGGCACTCGTTCGGTGTTTGGCAGGCAGCTGCGAGTATCCCTTGCCAATGAAGCTTTTCCATTACTGACAACAAAGAAACTGCATGTAAAATCCATTATTTATGAATTGTTATGGTTTCTGCGGGGAGACAGCAATGTGCGTTATTTGCAGCAGCATGGGGTGCGTATTTGGAATCCATGGGCTGATGAAATGGGAGACTTAGGCCCAATTTATGGTGTGCAATGGCGTTCTTGGAAAACAGCGGATGGCAGAACTGTAGATCAAGTTAAGCAAGTAATTGATCTTATAAAGAAAGACCCTACATCGCGGCGATTATTGGTCAGCGCATGGAATGTTGGAGAGCTTGAACAAATGGCATTGCCTCCTTGCCATGTGCTTTTTCAGTTTTATGTTAACGATGAGGGGCTTTCTTGCCAAGTTTACCAGCGCTCGGCTGATATTTTTTTAGGACTGCCTTTCAATATTGCTTCTTATGCCTTGCTGACAAGAATGATAGCCCATGTTTGCCATTTGCCTACCCAAGAATTAATCTTTTGTTTAGGTGATGTGCATATTTATCATAACCATTTTGAGCAGGTGAAATTACAGCTGAGCCGCACCCCGTTCCCTTTGCCAAAGCTGATTTTTAAGCGGCAGGTTGAATCCATTGATGATTTTGATTATGATGACATATGTATTGAAAACTATCAAGCCCACCCGCATATTGAAGCTGAGGTGGCAATATGAAGGGTTCAATGTATGTGTCATTAATCGCAGCAGTGGATGAAAATTTCGGGATTGGTTATCAAAACCATCTACCTTGGCATTTGCCCAAAGAATATGCGTTGTTTAAGCAGATAACACAGCACCACCATATATTAATGGGCAGCCGTACCTTTGAATCTTTGGGTGAGCCTTTGCCAAAGAGGATACATATCGTTATCAGCCGTCGTAAAGATTATCCTTTACCTGAAGGGTGTTTTCTTGTATCCTCATTAGAGGAAGGTTTGCAATTAGCGTATGACCGCAATGAAAAAGAGGTGTTTGTCATTGGGGGAGCACAAATTTATTCATTAGCCTTGCCTCATGCTGATTGGCTGTATTTAAGTTTCATTCATGCAACGTTTGAAGTGGATGCGTATTTTCCGCAACTCAATTGGGATGAATGGGTATTGACGCAAGAACAAACCTACCCGAGTGATGAAAAAAATACTTATGCCTTTACTTTTAGGAAATATAAGCGGAAAATTTTGTAAATATTGTTCAGTTTGCCAGTATCTACACTCC
>DAOUFY010000026.1:0-12766 GCA_034429745.1 Anaerolineales bacterium | reverse complement strand
GATGAGATACCGATCGTGAAAGGGAGTGCACTGCAGGCATTAGAAAGCAAGAGCACAGACCCGAATGCGCCGGAGTATGCATGCATCAAAGAATTGTTGAAAGTAGTAGATGAATACATACCGGAGCCGGTAAGAGATGTAGATAAGCCGTTCATGATGCCGATTGAAGATGTGTTCACGATCAAAGGGCGTGGTACAGTAGTAACAGGGCGTATAGAGCGTGGACGGGTGAAAGTAGGCGATGCGGTAGAGATTGTAGGATTGAGGGACGAGATTCTATCCACGGTAGTAACAGGGGTAGAAATGTTCCACAAGACATTGGAAGAAGGATTAGCTGGGGATAATGCGGGAGTATTGCTGCGAGGCATTGACCGCGACCAGGTAGAGCGTGGGATGGTTTTAGCGAAGCCGAAGAGCATCCAACCGCACCGCAAGTTTATGAGTGAAGTCTATGTGCTGAAGAAAGAAGAAGGCGGGCGGCACAAGCCATTCTTCACTGGGTATCGTCCGCAGTTTTATATTCGGACGATGGACGTAACAGGGAGCATCAAGTTACCGCAAGGGGTAGAGATGGTGATGCCTGGGGACAATGTAAATCTTGAGGTAGAATTGATAGTTCCGGTTGCGTTGGAACAAGGGTCAAAATTTGCCATCCGTGAAGGTGGTTTGACGGTTGGTGCAGGTGTGATTACTAAAATTTTGGATTAAAGGTAACATACCATGGCAAAGCAAAAAATTAGAATACGTTTAAAAGCATATGATCATCGTGTTTTAGACCAATCAGCTAAGCGCATTGTGGAAACGGCTGAGAGGACTGGGGCGCGTGTTGTAGGACCAGTACCGTTGCCGACGAAAATTGAGAAATTTACAGTTCGTCGTTCAACGTTTATTGATAAGGATTCACACGAACATTTTGAGGTGAGAACTCATAACCGATTGATTGATGTTTTGGATCCTGATTCTAAAACAATTGATATGCTTATGCGATTGAATTTACCAGCTGGAGTGGATATTGAGATAAAGATCTAATCCTTCCAAATGAATATCAAGGCGGTATAAGAACAGCTTTCCTTCGCAAACCGAAATCATCGTTTTTTGCGTGAAACTGTTGACTGTACTTCCGTAGAGGATGATGCAGCTGAGCCCAAGCTGACAGTCCTTATGTAATAAAACATTTTTGAAAAGGAGAAAAGTTAAAATGTTTAAAGGGCTAATAGGTAAGAAAGTTGGTATGAGCCAGATTTTCGATGATCAAGGTGTGGCTGTGCCCGTAACGGTCATTGAAGCTGGACCGTGCTACGTAACCCAAATCCGCACGATTGAGAAAGATCAATACACTGCGGTACAGTTGGGTTATGGTGAGGTATCTCCCAAGCGTCTAACAGGGGGTGAATTGGGACACTTGAAGCGAGAAAATTTACCCCCCTTAAGATTCCTCAAAGAATTTCGAGTGAAAAAATTGGAGGTTTCACCTGGAGATGAAATCAAAGTAGATGTTTTTTCTCAAGGTGAAAGAGTTGACGTCGTCGGTACAAGCATTGGCAAGGGGTTTCAAGGGCCGGTGAAGCGTTATGGCTTTTCTGGGGGACCAAAAACTCACGGACAATCTGATCGCTTGCGCGCACCTGGATCTAGTGGAGCGGGAACAACGCCGGGTAGAGTATATCGTGGCAAAAGAAGAGCTGGGCACACAGGTCATGAACGAATAACCGCTCAAAACTTAAAGGTTATTCTTGTGGATCCTGAGCGAAACATTATTGCCGTGCAGGGCTCAGTGCCCGGACCAAAAGGGGGAATTGTGATGATAAAGGAGGCGCGCAAAACGCACTAATCACCTATTGGGGTGTTAGTAAGGGAGTGAAAATTATGGAAGTAGCCGTATATAATATTCAAGGTGAAAAAGTTCGTACAATTGAATTGGCTCCCCATATTTTTGAGGTTGAACCCAATGTGGGGTTAATGCATCAAGCATACGTACGCCAAATGGCAAACGCTCGTTTAGGCACTCACAGCACCAAAGGGCGGTCAGAAGTATCCGGAGGTGGAAGAAAACCATGGCGCCAGAAAGGTACGGGAAGAGCCCGTCAAGGTTCAATCCGTGCAGCTCAATGGGTAGGTGGAGGGAAAGTCCATACACCAAAACCGAGAGATTATTCACTAAAAATGCCCAAGAAAATGCGCCGAGCAGCTTTACGATGTGCATTGTCAGTTAAAGCAGCTGCTGATCAAATCCTTGTGCTTGAAGGGCTTACTTCGGTTGAGCCGAAGGCGAAAACGATGTCTCAGGTTCTTAGCCGTTTAGCTGGAGAACAGAGTAAATTAATTCTGCTGCCTAGAAAAGACGAAAATTATGAGCGCATTGCATTGGCAGTAAATAATTTGGTGAGTACTAAATCATTGTTGGCAGCCTATATCAACATCCGTGACTTGTTGACTTACGATAAAATCATCATGCCGCTTGAGTCTGTGGATGTGATTACTTCTCATCTAGGGTAGGGAGAGTGAACGATGAATATTTATGAAGTGCTTCGACTGCCGCATATCACCGAAAAGGCGAACTATCAAAATACCAAACTCAAGCAGTATGTTTTTCGGGTAGATGAGCGTGCAACAAAGACAATGGTCAAGGACGCGATAGAAAAAATATTTAACGTCAATGTGGTACGGGTAAATGTAATCAACGTGCCTGCGAAAAGCACTCGGCGTGGGGTACGGAATCGCCGCTTGATGATAAGACGACCAGGCTATAAAAAGGCAATTGTGTTGCTTGCGCCGGGAAATACCATAGAAATCTTTGAAGGGGTGAAATAATGGCGGTAAAGAAATATAAACCCATCACCCCCGGTATGCGCGGGAGAGTGGGAAACACTTATGAAGAGATTACTAAAGATTATCCAGAACGATCGCTGATCATATCAAAAAATAAAAAAGGCGGTCGCAATGCTTATGGTAGGGTAACGGTAAGGCATCGAGGAGGCGGAAATCGGCGTTTTATACGCATTGTAGATTTCAAGCGAGACAAACGCGATATTCCTGCTCGAGTAGCAGCCATTGAGTATGACCCTAATCGTACAGCAAGATTGGCGTTATTGAACTATGCGGATGGTGAAAAGAGATATATTCTTGCACCAGTAGGTTTGAAAGTTGGAGATACAGTAATTTCCGGCAACCAAGTTGATATACGCCCGGGAAATTGCTTGCCAATTGCTAATATCCCTGTCGGAGCGATGATCCATAATATTGAATTGCGCGAGGGCAAGGGAGGGCAAATTGTACGATCAGCAGGCAGCTCAGCCCAGCTGTTAGCTAAAGAAGGAGATTATGCTCAAGTCCGTCTTCCTTCGGGAGAAGTGCGATTGGTAAGGCAAACTTGTTACGCTACCATTGGACAAGTAGGCAATATTGATCATAGCAATATAAAGTTGGGTAAAGCAGGCCATAAACGTCACTTAGGCATTCGCCCTACAGTAAGAGGTTCTGCAATGAGTCCCCGCGACCATCCCCATGGAGGTGGTGAAGGAAGACAACCTGTCGGTATGCCTGGTCCAAAATCACCTTGGGGCAAGCCAACTTTAGGCTATAAAACTCGTAGGAATAAAAAGACGGATCAATTTATCGTTAAACGACGTGGAAAGAAGCGACGCTAGAAGTAACCTGATGGAGATGATAAAATGGGTAGATCGCTAAAAAAAGGACCATTTGTAGATCCAAAATTGCTAAAGAAAATTGAATCCATGAACCAGCGTGGAGAGAAAAAGGTACTGCGAGTGTGGTCAAGAGCAAGTACAATCTTTCCGCAGATGGTAGGTCATACCATTGCTGTTCATGATGGGCGCAGACATGTACCAATCTACATAACAGAAAACATGGTTGGACACAAGTTGGGAGAATTTGCTCCAACGCGCACTTTTCGTGGACATGTGTATGAAAAGAAAACCAAGAAGGGAGGATAATCATCGTGGAAGAAAGAGACATACGTGCTTTTGCACGCCAGGTTCCCATTTCTGCGCAGAAAGTACGCCTTGTGCTTGGCTTAGTCTCGGGTAAGAAAGCTGTAGAGGCGGTAGATATTTTGAGATTTACTCCGCAAAGAGCAGCGCAACCAGTCCGCAAGCTGATTTCTTCAGCTATAGCTAATGCAGAAGAAAATTTTGGATTGAATCGCGATGATTTGTATATTTATCGGATTACTGCTGACGAAGGGGCTACCCGCCGTTGGCGACGTTATGGTGCAAGAGGCAGGTTTAAGCCGATCTTGCGTCGTTCTTCTCATGTAACCGTCATTCTTCGCGAAAAGACAGAGTAAAAGGAGACTGTATGGGTAGAAAAGTTGACCCGCGAGGGTTTCGTCTTAAGATAAATCGAACTTGGGATGGCCGCTGGTATGCCGAAGGTCAGGATTATGTAGAGCAACTGCATCAAGATTTTGCATTGCGCGAGATCGTTCGCCGTGAAACAGGACGGGCTGCGGTTTCCACCATTGAAATTGAGCGCTTCCCTAATAAAGTGAAGTTAACGCTTCATAGTGCAAAACCAGGTGTATTGATTGGGCGCAAAGGGGAAAGCGTTAAAAAGCTGCGGCAAGATTTGGAAGCCATAGTCGGGAAAAAAATGGAATTAGACATCAAAGAAATTAAAAATCCAGACCTTGATTCCTACCTTGTGGCGTGGAATATTTCTGACCAATTGGAAAGAAGAATTGGTTATCAGCGGGCAATGAAGCGAGCGATTCAACAAGCTATGCGTCAAGGAGCTCAGGGTGTTAGAGTAGAGGTCTCCGGAAGATTGAGCGGTGCTGAAATGGCGCGCAGCATATCTATGCGAGAGGGGCGAGTTCCTCGACAAACTCTTAGGGCTGATATTGATTATGCTCGAGCTGAAGCGCATACAACCTATGGCCGCATTGGTGTTAAAGTGTGGATTTATAAGGGTGAGTATGTCCCGGTGGTAGAGGAACAAACCGAAACAACGGAAGGTGTGTATATTAGTGAATAAACAGCCATCAGTAGGGAGACTGCCAGAAGGTTTGATGCAGTACCTGAACTATGATGGTGGTAGGATGAGGAAAAGATCATGTTAATGCCAAAACGTGTAAAGTATCGAAAACAAATGCGCGGTCGCATGAAAGGGAAAGCATTGCGAGGTGCAGAAGTCCATTTTGGTGAGTATGGTTTGCAAGCCTTAGAGCCTGGTTGGGTTTCGGCTCGCCAAATTGAAGCTGCACGACGGGCTGTCAACCGAGCTATGCGCCGTAGAGGAAAAGTATGGATTCGAATCTTCCCTGATAAGCCCATTACCCATCGTGCTGCTGAAAGCCGCATGGGTAAGGGAAAAGGCAACGTGGAATATTGGGCTGCAGTAGTTAAACCAGGGCGGATTCTATTTGAAGTCGGCGGTTTACCGGAGGACGTAGCACGTGAAGCTCTCCGACTGGCTGCATATAAATTAGCCATCAAAACGAAAATTGTTACGAGTTTTGAGCAAGTAGGAGAACAACATTATGAAGATTGATGAGATTCGTGCTTTAGAGACGGTTGATCTTCTCAATCGCATCAATGATGCGAAACAGGAATTGATGAATTTGAGATTTCGGATGGTTACAGGTAATTTGACGGATGTTGCTCAAATCCGACAGACTAAACGCCGCATTGCACGCCTAATGACCGTGCTGAACGAAAGGAAAAAGGAGGGTAAATCATGAATAACAGGCGTCGTTTGCAAGGTGTAGTTGCCAGCAACAAAATGGAAAAAACAGTTGTTGTTAAAGTAACTCGAACCTTTCGACACCCATTATATACCAAAGTAGTGCATACCAGCAAACGGTACATGGCGCATGATGAATTAGGATGTCAGGAAGGGGATTTGGTGCGCATAATTGAGAGCAGACCGCTTTCTCGGCATAAACGTTGGGTTGTAGAAGAAATCCTCAAGCGCAATGTACGGCAAGAGTAGTCTATAGGTAAAGAGGAAAAGCAGCTATGATACAACAAGAAAGTCGTTTGAAAGTTGCCGATAACACTGGCGCAAAGGAATTGCTTGTCATTCATGTGATGGGCGGTTCAAAGCGCCGGTATGGGAGAGTTGGAGATGTTGTTGTAGCAACTGTGAAGTCTTCCTCTCCGCAGGCTTCTGTGAAGAAGAGTGATATTGTAAAAGCAGTGATCGTGCGTTGCGCTAAGGAATGGCGCCGTGAAGATGGGTCTTATGTGCGGTTCGATGATAATGCTGCAGTCATTTTAGATGCTGATGGCGTTAATCCTAAGGGCACACGTATCTTTGGTCCGGTTGCACGCGAATTGCGTGAAAAAGGTTTTATGAAAATCGTATCGCTTGCGCCAGAGGCATTGTAATTCCTAAGCCATCTGAGGAATAGAACTAAGGAGAAAAGCTGTGAAAACGAAAATTCGTAAAGGTGATACGGTAGAGGTAATCAGCGGAGCTGATAAGAAAAAGCGCGGTGAAGTGATTCGCGTTTTAGCTGATGAAAAAAGAGTGGTTGTTCAAGGGGTAAATATTCGGAAAAAACATCAGCGCCAAGCTCAACTCCAATCTGGACGGACGATATCATCGGGGATTATTGAGTTTGAATCTTCAATTGATATATCCAATGTGATGTTGGTTTGTCCTTCCTGTAAAAAAGCAACGCGAGTCGGTCTGCGTCGAGAGGGCGGCCAATCCTTAAGGGTATGCAAAGAATGCGGTGCGATCATTGAAGGGTAGGGAAAATAATAGACCCGAAGGAGTACGTCAAATATGAATTTGCTAAAAGAACGTTATCAAAAAGAAGTTGTTCCGGCACTCATGAAAACGCTCGACCTAAAAAATGTAATGGAAGTACCGCGCATAAAAAAGGTCGTCGTGAATATTGGTGTGGGTGAAGCTATTGACAATGCAAAGGCATTGGACGCGGCCGTAGCAGATCTTACAAAAATCACTGGGCAAAAAGTGATTGTAACCAAAGCTCGCAAATCCGTTGCAAATTTTAAGCTGCGCGAGGGTCGCGCAATTGGTGTAAAGGTTACATTGCGCGGCAATCGAATGTGGGATTTTCTTGATCGGTTAATGAATATAGCTTTACCGCGAACTCGCGATTTTAGAGGGGTAAACCCAGACGCTTTTGATGGGCGCGGCAATTACACCTTAGGTATGCGCGAACAATTGGTTTTCCCTGAAATTGATTATGATCAGATTGATAAATTGCGCGGTTTAGAAGTTACCATTGTAACAACAGCAAGAACCGATGATGCAGGGAGACAATTATTAAAATTGTTAGGTATGCCTTTCAAGAAGGAAGGATAAATCTATGTCAAAAAAATGTATGGTTTACAGAGAAATGAGAAGAAAGTACCCTAATCAGGTACGCAATCGGTGCAAAATTTGCGGCCGGCCACGCGGATATCTGCGACGGTTTGGTTTATGCAGAATTTGTTTTAGAGAAATGGCGCTGGAAGGAAAAATTCCTGGCGTAGCAAAATCTTCTTGGTAAGAGCTGGAGGATGCTAGTATGAGTGTTGCTGATCCTATTGCTGATATGTTAGCGCGAATAAGAAATGCGATTATGGCAGGGCATACAGAAGTGAAAATGCCCAATTCAAAAATGAAGGCATCCATAGCCCAAATCTTAAAGGAAGAAGGCTACATAAGTGATTATAAAATCGTTGAAGGGAAGACTCCTGCGCATAAGGAACTTATCATAGAGCTGAAGTATGTAGGAGAGCGCAGAGAACGCAGGTCGGTAATCACCAATCTAAAGCGGGTAAGCCGCCCTGGTCGCCGCGTATATTCTCGGAAAAAAGATATTCCTTGGGTGCTTTCTGGAATGGGAATATCTATTATATCCACTCCAAAAGGTGTAATGACGGGGCAAAGAGCCCGGCAGCTTGGGGTTGGAGGAGAGATATTATGTAATGTTTGGTAATCAACAGCTTATGTGTTGGTTGCCAACAAAGGATAATGGGAGGTAAGTGTGTCAAGAATTGGACGAGCACCAGTAACAATTCCAGCTGGGGTAGAAGTAAGCGTGGATGGCACTTACGTAAAAGTAAAGGGTCCTAAAGGTGAGCTGGAACATACATTTCCTGCAGCAATTGAAATAAGGAAAGAAGATGGTGTCATAACTGTTCACCGTCCTTCAGATGAACCTGCTATCCGTGCTTTACATGGCATGACGCGTGCCTTAATCAATAATATGGTGGTTGGGGTAAGCAGTGGGTTTGAACGGATTTTAGAGGTAAACGGTGTAGGCTACCGCGCGGAAATGGAAGGAGCAAATTTGGTTCTGTATGTAGGGTATTCACATCCGGTTGTCATAGAACCACCAGCTGGGATTAGCTTTGATGTTGATCAAAAGACACGTCAAATTAAAGTGTCAGGATATGATAAGCAGCTTGTCGGACAAGTGGCTGCAAATATCCGCAAAGTAAGACCACCTGAACCATATAAAGGTAAAGGAATAAAATATCTTGAAGAAAGAATTAGACGCAAAGCTGGTAAAGCAGGTAAGGCAAGCAAGTAGCCTGCTTATCGCCTGAATAGGAAAGGTGAAGGAAAATGGCAAATCAAAAAAGTCGCTTATTCACACGGAAATTAAGGCACGAACGGGTAAGAAAACGTGTCAAAGGCGTTTCATCACGCCCGCGGTTAAGTGTTTATAAGAGTTTAACAGGAATTTATGCCCAAATCATAAATGATGAAGAAGGACATACATTAGTGTCAGCTTCTACAATAGATAGCGAATTACGCCAGCAGATGAAAGGGTTGACAAAAACCCAGCAAGCTCGTTTAGTCGGGCTGAAAGTTGCAGAAAGAGCGAAAGAAAAAGGTATTGAGAAGGTCGTATTCGATCGCGGTGGCTTTATGTTTATTGGGCGAGTAAAAGCGCTGGCGGATGGAGCGCGTGAAGGCGGTTTGCATTTTTAGTGCTACCAAAAGGTAAAATGAGGAGCAAAGACAATGAATTTTGGAAGTCCTGAATTTGAAGAACGTGAATTTGATGAGCGTGTCATTGGTATTGACCGGGTGGCAAAAGTAGTCAAAGGTGGGCGGCGCTTTTCCTTTCGAGTTACCGTCGTGGTGGGAGACAATCACGGTAGTGTGGGGGTAGGAGTAGGAAAGGCTAATGCGGTGCCGGATGCCATGCGTAAAGCATCTGAAAATGCACGCCGCAATATGCGAAAAGTCAATCTGTATGGTACAACCATCCCACATGAGGTTACAGCGAAGGTTGGTGGCTCAGTGGTATTGTTAAAGCCCGCCTCTCCCGGTACTGGGGTTATTGCCGGTGGGGGAGTTCGAGCTGTGGTTGAAGCTGCAGGTGTTTCTGATATTCTAACCAAGTCACTCGGTGGCAGCAATTTATTGAATGTAGTGTATGCTACGGTAGAAGCATTGGATCAATTGAAATCTCCTGAAGGAGAAGCAGCCCGCCGCGGCAAGCCTATCGAAGATGTTACACCTTTCTGGGATAGGAGGAAGAAGCATGGATAAAAAAGCAAAAGTAGTTTCGATTACTTTGGTGAAAAGTCCCATAGGCTATTCTAAACGGCATAAAGCTACCATTAGAGCATTGGGATTGAAGCGCATGAATCAAACGGTGCAACATGAAGATACAGCTGTGCTGCGTGGCATGCTGGCAAAAGTAAATCACTTAGTTCGAGTGGAAATGGGGAAGTAAAACAAATGAAGATTCACGATTTACAACCCGCAGAAGGTGCAAAAAAAGCACGTAAAAGAGTTGGACGAGGTATTTCCGCTGGTCAAGGTAAAACAGCAGGGCGGGGAACTAAAGGTCAAGGTTCTCGCTCTGGAGGTGGAACGCGTTTGTATCATCAGGGTGGCAATTTGCCTTTCTTTAGACGTTTGCCCTTTAAACGAGGTTTCCATCCGATAAATAAGACCGAATGGAACGAGGTTAAAATTGAAACCTTGGCTGCATTTGAAGCCGGAAGTGAGATTACTCCCGAAGTGCTTGAGAGTAATCGGTTGCTTCGCGATGCTAGAAATCCGATCGTTATTTTAGGCAATGGTGAAATAAACCATGCCCTCAAGGTAAAGGTACATCGGATTAGTAAGCAAGCAAAACAAAAAATAGAAGCAGCTGGTGGAAGTGTTGAACTGCTGCCTTATTAAGAGAAGTGCATCCGTAGGGAAAAGGAGCTAATACCTTATGAAGCGTTCAGCTTGGCGTTATTTATGGTCGGCACACGATATTCGGCGAAAGCTGCTGATAACCCTTGCCTTATTGGTTGTGTATCGTTTTGCAGCACATGTGCCTGTACCAGGAGTAGATCGAGCAGCTATTGCAGACATTTTGCGTGGAGGCGGCGCAGCAGGAACCTTGGTTAGCCTTTTAGATTTGCTTTCCGGGGGTACTGTATCAAATTTCAGTGTTTTGGCAATGGGAGTGTACCCCTATATTACTGCACAAATTATCTTACAGCTTCTTGTCCCCATTATTCCATCTTTGCAGAAAAAGATGCAGGAAGACCCGCGTGAGGGTCAAAAATGGATGGAACGTTGGACATACTATCTAGCTGTACCGATGTCTGCGCTGCAAGCCATTGGACAGATTAATATTTTTTCTTCCATGTCAGGTGGGTCAATTATCCATAATTTTGGATGGGGGCCGGGGCAATTTCTATCCTCAGCTGCTTTGGTGATGAGCATGACAGCGGGCACGATGTTTGCCATTTGGCTGGGAAATCTCATTTCAGAATTTGGCATACGCAATCAAGGAATTTCTCTAATTATTATGTCGGGAATTGTTTCTAGAGTGCCAGCAAACATAGCGAGATTGCTTTCCGATCAAGCCAATCGTTTGCCGCTCTTATTCTTTATGGGAATAATAACCTTGCTGACGATTTTTGCTATTGTCTTTGTGCAACAAGGACAGCGTAATGTGCCAGTTATGTATCCTGGGCGTCGAATTGGAAACCGCATGTCTATGCCTGTAAAAGGAACTTTACCATTGAAGGTAAATTTAGCAGGAATGATCCCGCTTATTTTTGCCCAATCCATATTAACTTTTCCGGCTATTGTCGCGAGTTATTTTGTGAATTCAAGCAATACTGCAGTAGCAAATTTTGCGCAGAGCATACAAAATATGTTTGGCGGTGGCAGCAACGTGTATTGGATTATGTATTTCTTAATGGTAGTAATTTTCACCTTTTTCTATACAGATGTATTGTTTTCACAACAGAATTACGGTGAAAATCTTAAACGAATTGGGGCTCAAATACCAGGTGTAAGCCGTGGAGCGCCAACTCAGCGGTATCTAACCAAAGTATTAAGAAGAATCACCTTACCTGGTGCTATATTCTTAGGCATTGTTGCCATACTGCCTTGGTTTACCGGCTTAATTCTTCCTTTAGGGCAAAACACTGGTTTGTTGTTAGTTTCTTCTGCTGGTTTGCTCATCGTTGTAGGTGTCGTAAGAGATACTTTCTTCCTGATTGAGGCGGAATTGAAACAGCATGGTTATGAAGAAAAATTATTAGTAAGGTAGAAATTGACATAAAAGAAAAAATAGGATATAATTCAAACTTTGGCTCATTGATTATGAGAAAAGAGGTAAATTATGAAAGTAACAACATCTATTCGCAAGCGTTGTGCCAAATGTAAATACGTGCTCCGAAAAGGACGCTTGTATGTCATTTGTGAAAACCCAAAACATAAACAGAGGCAGGGGTAAAAAGATATGGCTCGTATTGAAGGTGTTGACCTACCGCGAAATAAACGTGTAGAAATAGGATTGACGTATATCTACGGGATTGGTTTGCCGCGGGCACGGCAGGTGTTAGCTGCGACGAATATTAACCCTGATATAAGGGTGAAAGATCTAACGGACGCGCAGGTAAACCAATTACGCGATTATATTGTGCAGCACTTCAAGATTGAAGGTGACCTTCGGCGCGAAGTGCAAATGAACATCAAACGATTGATAGAAATTGGGTGTTACCGCGGGTTAAGGCATAGACGTGGCTTGCCAGTACGCGGTCAGAGAACTCGAACCAATTCAAGAACTCGTAAAGGTCCTCGCAAGACCGTTGCCGGAAGAGGAAGACGAAGAGGCGCTAAGAAGTAAGATAAGGGAGGTTAAATGGCAAAAAAAGGACAAACTTCTAAAAAAAGCGGTGCAAAGAAAACTAAACGCACCTTATCAGCTGGACAAATTCATGTGTATGCCAGCTTTAACAATACCATCGTTACCGTTACCGATATGCAGGGCAACACTGTATGTTGGGCTAGTTCAGGCTCTGCAGGTTTCAAAGGTTCGCGGAAAAGCACGCCCTTTTCAGCAAGAATGGCTGCGGAAAATGCAGTCAAACAGGCTATGGCATTAGGCATGCAGGACGCAGAACTTATAGTAAAAGGTCCCGGCCCGGGACGCGAAGCTGCAATAAGAGCAGTACAGGCTTCGGGAGTTCGAGTAACGGCAATTATGGATATTACTCCTGTCCCCCATAATGGGTGCCGGCCTCCGAAAAGACGACGTGTATAAAGTTGGGAATTTTTATTGGAATAGGAGATAGTGTGTATGGCAAAATATTCAGACCCGGTATGTAAACTTTGTCGCCGGGAAGGTGAAAAGTTATTCTTAAAAGGTGAACGTTGTCTTACAGATAAGTGTTCTTTTTCTCGCAGAGAATATGCACCCGGTGTACACGGTAGGAGTGAACAGTTCCGTCACCGACGAGAATCGGATTATGCGCGTCAGCTGAGAGCAAAACAAAAAGCGCGTCGTATTTATGGTGTGTTGGAAAGACAA
>DAOUFY010000025.1:0-6017 GCA_034429745.1 Anaerolineales bacterium | reverse complement strand
GATGAGATACCGATCGTGAAAGGGAGTGCACTGCAGGCATTAGAAAGCAAGAGCACAGACCCGAATGCGCCGGAGTATGCATGCATCAAAGAATTGTTGAAAGTAGTAGATGAATACATACCGGAGCCGGTGAGAGATGTAGATAAGCCGTTCATGATGCCGATTGAAGATGTATTCACGATCAAAGGGCGTGGTACAGTAGTAACAGGGCGTATAGAGCGTGGACGGGTGAAAGTAGGCGATGCGGTAGAGATTGTAGGATTGAGGGACGAGATTCTATCCACGGTAGTAACAGGGGTAGAGATGTTCCACAAGACATTAGAAGAAGGGTTAGCTGGGGACAATGCAGGAGTATTACTGCGAGGCATAGACCGCGACCAGGTAGAGCGTGGGATGGTTTTAGCGAAGCCGAAGAGCATCCAACCGCACCGCAAGTTTATGAGTGAAGTGTATGTGCTGAAGAAAGAGGAAGGCGGGCGGCACAAGCCATTCTTCACTGGGTATCGGCCGCAGTTTTATATTCGGACGATGGACGTAACTGGGAGCATCAAGTTACCGCAAGGGGTAGAGATGGTGATGCCTGGGGACAATGTAAATCTTGAGGTAGAATTGATAGTTCCGGTTGCGTTGGAACAGGGGTCAAAATTTGCCATCCGTGAAGGTGGCTTGACGGTTGGTGCAGGTGTGATTACTAAAATTTTGGATTAATTACTTAAATAAGGGTTATAATAATGGCAAAGCAAAAAGATGTACGGCCGGTGATTACATTAGCTTGCAGTGAGTGCAAAGAGCGTAATTATACCTCTCAGAAAAATCGCCGCAACGATCCTGGCCGTTTAGAGTTGAAGAAGTATTGTCCGCGTTGTCGCAAGCATACGACTCATCGGGAAACAAAATAGCGTTCAAGAGTAGTACGATGAGAGTGAGTTTAGGCCAGTAGCTCAATTGGTAGAGCACCGATCTCCAAAATCGGGGGTTGTGGGTTCGATTCCTGCCTGGCCTGTCTAATGTCCTTGAGTATCACAAAGCTTCCGCGCTGCATGACAGTGTCGGAAGTTTGTGAGTCAAAAGGGTAACGCTTCAGGAGAATATTGCATGACTAAGGAAATCGTAAAAAAAGAAGCAAAAGAACCCAACGCTATTCAGCGTTACATTCGTGAGACAATTGGAGAGTTGCGTAAGGTAAGCTGGCCAACCCGCGAAGAAGCAACTCATTTAACCACGATTGTTATTATTGTTGTGCTTGCCTTAAGCAGTTTTTTGGCGATTTTTGATGTGCTTTTTTCCCGTTTCTTCGCTTTAATTTTGGGGGCACAGTAAAGTCTTGAGTGTGAATATTTTGATAAAAGGATAGCATGGACGAACAAGAGTTAGATAATGCATCTCAGAATATAGAGGTTCACTTAGATCCAGAACCTGGTTCTCTGCCGCTTCATGAGGAAGGAGATGCTCTTTCTGTCTTTGCTGCTGATAAGAGTTCTTCTGAGCAGGAGGAGCCAGCATCCGGCGAACGGGCATGGTATGTTGTCCATTGCTATTCAGGGTATGAAAATAAGGTGCGCCACAATCTTGAGCAGCGAATCGAATCAATGGGAATGAAGGATAAAATATTTGATGTGGTCGTTCCCACTGAAGAAGAGATCGAGGTTCGAGATGGGAAGCGCAGAAAAATGGAAAAGCGGGTTTTTCCAGGCTATATTCTCGTCAATATGATCCTAACCGATGATTCGTGGTTCGTGGTGAGAAATACGCCAGGGGTAACCGGCTTTGTGGGTATGGGTAACATGCCTACACCGCTGCGTCCTGAGGATGTATCGCAAATTATCAAGCGAATGGAAGCGGATTCGCCACGCATTAAGGTAACGTTTCGCGTGGGAGAAAAGGTACGCATTATTGATGGACCGTTTAATGACTTTCGTGGAATTGTATCTGAAATTGATCAGGAACGCTCTCGAGTTCGTGTGATGGTTAATATGTTCGGCCGGGAGACACCCGTCGAATTGGATTTTTTACAAGTAGAAAAAATATAAAAATATAATTAAATAAAGTGGGAGGGTGTCCACGATACACCCGCTATCACCACGAAGGAGGATGTGTGGCAAAAAAGTTAAAAGCAGTTGTACGTTTGCAGATTCAAGCCGGGAAGGCTACTCCTGCACCGCCAATTGGTCCTGCATTAGCTGGACATGGCATCAATTTAATGGCTTTTTGTAAAGAGTATAATGCTCGTACAGCCAATCGAGTTGGCGAAATTGTGCCAGCGGAAATTACTGTGTATTCTGACGGTTCTTTCACTTTTGTGCTTAAAAGTCCGCCTGCTTCAGTTCTATTAAAGAAGGCAGCCGGAATTGAAAAAGGCTCAGCTTCGCCGAAACGCGAAAAAGTGGGCAAGGTTACCCGGGCTCAAATACGCGAGATCGCCGAGCAAAAGATGAAAGACCTCAACGCATTGGATATTGAAGGTGCCATGCGCCAAATTGAAGGTACGGCACGCAATATGGGGATCACCATTGAAGGATAATATCGTTTGAAAAAAGTGGGAGGGCACCGCCCGTTATTACCACAAAGGAGTATTTATGCCAAAACATGGAAAAAAATATTTAGCAGCTTTGGAAAAGGTCGATCGAGGAAAGTACTATTCACCTTCAGAAGCCATAGATTTAGTGAAGCAAACGTCCATCACGAAATTTGATGCTACGGTGGAAGCGCATTTGCGGTTAGGTGTTGATGTACGCCATGCAGAACAGCAAGTGAGAGACGTGGTTGTGCTGCCTTATGGAATTGGCAAAACCATTCGGGTATGTGTTTTTGCTCAAGGTGAAGGTGCTGCTGCCGCTCGTAAAGCAGGTGCAGATTTCGTTATTGATGATGATGAGGGGATTAAAAAGATCCAAAGCGGTTGGACAGATTTTGATATTGCCATTGCTACCCCAGAAATGATGGGGAAAGTCGGTAGTTTGGGACGTATTTTAGGTCCGCGCGGGCTTATGCCAAACCCCAAAGCAGGTACTGTTGTTCAAGAAGCTGATTTGCCGCGTGCTATTCAAGAAGCAAAAGCCGGGCGCGTTGAATTTAGAACAGATAAAACGGCTAACTTGCATGTGCCTATCGGCAAAGTCTCTTTTGAGAACAAACACCTTTACGGTAACTTAGCGGCTTTGATGGATGCCGTTAAGAAGGCAAAGCCAGCTGCGGCAAAGGGTAATTATATCCGCCGCATTACATTAAGCGCCACTATGGGACCAGGCATTCGGGTTGATGCTGTTCAAGCACAATCTATGGAAGCAGGAGAGTAATCGACTAAGAAAAGTTTGTATTTTATCATCTTTTCACCCGAGACAGCAGGTGCGTAGGTTGCTTAATATCCTGCTTAGGTGAAGCTCCATAACCAAAATATTAAGGCTGCAGCAGTTCAGCTGTTGCCTTTGGTTCATCAGGGTCTTTACCGACTTGTCTCTGGGAAAAGGGTAAAGACCTAATTATTTAAAAAAGGAGGTGATATCGTTTGGCTATAAAAAAGCAGCAGAAGCAGGAAATAGTAAAGCAGTATCAGGAATGGCTTACAAAAAGTCATGCTGCCTTCGTCGCAGAGTATGTGGGCTTGAATGTAAAGAACCTTGAGGAGCTGCGCCGTTTAGCCCGGGAAAAAGGCGGTGAGTTTCATGTAGTTAAAAATACCCTCATGCGGATCGCTTGCAAGCAAGCCGGGTTTTCGTATCCCGAATCATTGTTGGAAGGAAGCAGCGCTATTGGTTTTGCCTTTGAGGATCCCCCTGGGTTAGCAAAGGTGCTGGCAGATTATATGAAAACCGCCGAAGCCTTAAAAGTCAAAGGTGGATTCTTAGGCAAGAACCCTATTACAGCGGAAGAAGCCATTGCTTTGGCGAACTTGCCGTCGTTGCCTGTCTTACGCGCTCAATTGATCGGTATTATCCAAGCACCAGCTAGTAAGCTAGCGCGTTTGATGGCCGAGCCGGGGCGTCGTGTGGCAGCTGTTTGTCAGGCTTATGCAACAAAAGAAGGATAAGCCGTTATTCAATAAAGAATTAAATAAAGAAAAACCATCTAAAGGAGTATAAAAATGGCAGATTTAGATAAATTAGTAGAAGAATTAAGTGCATTAACTGTTCTCGAAGCCGCTGAGTTGGCAAAGAAATTAGAGGAAAAGTGGGGCGTATCTGCTGCTGCTCCAGTCGCAGTGGCTGCTATGCCGGCAGCTGGTGCAGGTGCTGCAGCTGCAGAACCGGTGGAAGAGAAAACCGAATTTGATGTCATCATTAAAGACTCTGGCCCAAAGAAAATTGAAGTGATCAAGGTCATTCGACAGTTGACAAACCTCGGTTTGAAAGATGCTAAAGATTTAGCTGAGACAGCCGATGCCAAGCTCTTTGAGGCTGTAAGCAAAGAAGTTGCCAACGACGCAAAAGCCAAACTAGAAGCAGCTGGTGCAGTCGTTCAGATTGTTTAGTTGGTCATCCGCTTACAATTTCGATATACAAACAGGGAGTGATAGCTTTTCTTCTCTCCCTGTTTGTATTGTTGGGTAGGTGTTTTGCGTCTGAGGCTTTATTAGGGAAGCAATTCACTCCATTTCAACCGCTGCAGTAAAGGGATTAACATCAGGAATGCCGGGTTTAATAAAGGCTTTGATAGGATAGTATAGTAAGGCACCAATCGCAGCAAAAATTAACGCCAATCCAATGGATTTCATTCCCTCTTCCATTACTTGACTATAGACTGCAAGAATAAAAATGGCTGTGGGTCCCAAGGTAACTAAAATGAGCCCTAGTATGCCACCGGGTATTTTATCACGCGGAATTTCCGGCTTCTTGAAGCGCAAAATCCACAGTGAAATGAATTGCATTAACAGCACAACGATATTGAGGAACACATCAATGACGACTAAAGCTGCAAAGGCAGAGAGTGAGAAAATGCTGAAGATGATGCCGCACAAGATAATAGAAACCCATGGCGTGCCATATTGCGGGTGAACTTTGACCAAAAAGGTGGGCATCATGCCGTCTTCAGCCATGGCGAAGGGAACGCGGGTACCCCCAAGACTGTTGCCAATGAAGAGACCGATCATACTAAGTACAGCGGAAAAGGTTACTGCTAGTCCTAATAGGCGTCCAAGAGGGCTGTCTTTTGCTCCACTCAGTTTATCACCAATAGCATGCGCTATATCAGGAAATTCCCAACCAACTGAACTGTTGGGATCCACTCCCCATTCTTCAAGTTTTTCAGGAGGTATTCCATACTCTTCCATAACAGGTCCTATGCCTTCGCCGCTTTCATATTCTTCAATTCCCCACAGCTGATATTTTCCGTCTTCACCTGCACCCCCGTACAAGCCAGCCAACGTAGGCAGGGTGTAGGTAGCTATCGCAGCAATGAGCACCAGCACCATGGCTAAGGGATAGGTGCGCCGCGGGTTGACAATTTCATCACCAGCAGCGGTGGGCAGCTCCCATCCCATAAAATTCCACATGGCAACGAAGATGCCTGTGCTAAGAGCTCCAACAAAAGAAGAACCTTCTGGAATGAGTGGCAATGCAATGGTTGTCCCGCTGCGGAACCAATTATAAATACCAAGCACAGAGATAACTGCCAGCGGGGTCAGCATAAACACGCTAAGCCAATTTGTAATGAGCCCGGCTAGCCTTGCCCCTCGAATATTAAGATAACTGATAGACCAGATCAAGATCAGCGCTACAATAAAGGAAAGAACTTCACTGGAGAAGAAAATGCCGCCTATCTCGCCTCCAGTTCGAATAATTGGAATAAAATACCCAAGATAGTATGCTGCCAGCACCGGGTATATTGAAACATCAACCCAAGACACTACCCAGTTCATCCAACCAGCCATAAAGCCAGCAAAGGGTCCCATGGCTTGCTTAACCCAATGATAATAGCCGCCTTCAGCAGGCATCATGGATTGCAGCTCACGCACCAGTAGCATGTTAGGAATGCTATAGACAATTGGGGTAATGAAGAACAGTGCAATAGCTAACCCGGGG
>DAOUFY010000024.1:0-15920 GCA_034429745.1 Anaerolineales bacterium | reverse complement strand
CGCTTCCGGACTCCTACCGCGCTTTAAAAAGATCTCTAAAAAAACAGAAGTGTCAACGAGATACATCAATATCCTCCCAAAGGGTATAGGCTTGCTTTTGAACTTCTAAAGTGGTTTGGTACTCATAGATTGGTGATAAGAAACCCTCCCACTCAAACTTATACATGCTTTTATTGATTTCATGGGAATAGCGTTCCCTCAAGAAAAGCACATAATCCTCCACTTGTTGGATGAGATGTGGCGGAAGATCAGCAATGAGTTTTTCTATCGGCTGTTTCATTACTTATTCCCCCTGTGTTTTATCATAAAATTCTGCTTCGATAATATCCGCATCAGATATATCATCATTCTTCGATGGTTGGCTTTTTTGCCAAATCGTGCTCTGACTGCTGTTTTTCAACTGCTGAATATGTTCTTCAACCACATCTTTTGGACATAATTCAATGAATAGATAACAACCTAGCCCTAACATTGCAGCATCATCTATAGGACCAGGCACATCCACCGGCCATAGCACAAAAGCCAGCGAACCAATCGGCAGCAATTTTAGAAAAGGATTAACCCGTCCATCACCCATTAACCGAACAATGAGCCTTATATAATTAAGCACATCGGTTAAAAAGTTACCCTTGTAGCCAAAAAAATTTACTGGCTTTTTTTCAGCCATAACGCCTCCTTACAGCTTTCCCGCAGTCTCAACAATTTCACAAGCCATGCTACCGCCATGGCAAGATCTACTCAATAATCATCATTACTATTATAGCTTACTTTGGTGAGAATTGGTGCAAAGAAAATATTGTGGTTTTATTTCTTTTTTATGATTTGCTTATCCTTTCTTTACAGCGGTAAATTATACAACTTCCTAAAATAGAAATTGATGGATGACTATTCGTTTCTCAAGCCAATTATTTCGCCTTCAATCTTAAGTTCTGCAGTGCAAGCAAAACAAGGGTCATTGCTGCAGACAAACGTAACTCAAACAAACAGCTCATCTACCTCTGAGTTCAAGGAGTTGCTTTCCCTCATGCTGATGGGGCTTAAAAGCAGCCAATTAAGCGCTTATGGGCTTAGCGATGAAAGCAACAGCTCAAGCAATTGGGGCTTTTCCACCAATATGATGATGTTGCCCCTTATGCTAACATTGTTTGAGAAACTGCTGCAGCTTGAAACTCAACTGCAGCTCTCAGCTCAAAAGGTTGAAAATTCTCAAAACTCAGATCAGCTGCACATTAATCAATTTGAAGCTGAAAAAGCCGTTGGGGGAGATGGTGTCAACGCCAATTGTGGGCCTGCCTCACTTGTCATTGCTTTGCACGCCCTTGGTTTAAAAGTCAAAGGGGAAGAAGCAACTACAAGCAACAGTCAAGCTGTGGAATTAGCTCGCATGGTTATGGCTACCGACTCCGGACGAGACGGAGTTGACCAAAACGGGTTGCGTTCGGACGAAGAACACAATACATTCACCAATTTTAACGACCTTATACAAGGAGCCCAGCAAAGCGGCGCCAAAGCAGCTATGATTATTCCTAATGCCAATACTATTCAGGCAGCGTTGCAAAAAGGAGCTAAAGTAATTGTCAGTGGGACATTTGTTGGGAAGGATCCATTGCCCTGGTCTGGAGACAGCGGTAATGATGTGAACAGTGCGCCCGGCTTTGCAACACAGCACATCGTAGCCATCACCGCTTATAATTCAGCTAACAATACTTTCACTATAAACGACCCAGCCCGAAAAAGCCCTCTTCAAGTGGATGCTAAAACCCTAGAATATTTCATGGAAGGCAATCGCGGAGCGTTGGCATTAACAAAATAAGTGAATAGAAAATACAGACTAAAGACAGACTAAATGAATGTTTTTTGCTTTGTACTCTTTTTTCTGCTGCGTTCCATAACGCGCACAACATTTTGTGGGGGAGGTTCCCCTTTATACGTCTGAAGAGCTAATATACCCGGCAAAGCAATAATGACCACAATTTGTGCTTCAGGATCGTAATCCTGAACAGCTTTTGCAATATCAGGATAAGCAGCAAGCTGTCCGAGTGAAATGTACAGCATTTCGTTTTCGTCCATATTGCTGCCGCTGATAATGACAGCACCGCGCCCATTTTCCAAATACTGGCGGTACGCAAAATCAGCTAAGTGCAGCCAATAATCATCCAGAAACATGCGCCGCCCTTCGGCAAGGCTCATATCATATATTCTAGGCATATGTGCTAGTTTACCACAAATAGTGAAAAGTCTTCAAGCGTTTGCGTCAAGTTATTTTCTTTATGTAACATAATTTCTAATGTGAGAGTACAAATTGCTCTATTTCGGCTTTGTTATCAATCGTTCTTACAAGTTTGCCATCTTCCATTTGATATACTTTATCCACATAAAGGCACATGCGTAGGTCATGTGTTACCATAATACCACAACGATCATGGTTATGGATCAAGTTCGCAAAGATTTCTACGACTTGCCGTGCTCGTTGCGTATCTAAGTTTGCTGTTGGTTCATCAGCTAGCACAACTCGCGGCTGATGGGCAACCGAACGAGCAATAGCCACTCGTTGTTTTTGCCCACCAGATATTTTACTTGAAAGAACATTCAATCTCTCACCTAAACCTAAGTCAATCAAAAGTTGTTTAATTCTTTCATGTTCCGCTCGGTTTAATTGATGATTTAACCGCAGCATTAACTCAACATTTTCAAGCACTGTCAAGTATGGAATAAGGTTGTTTGATTGAAAAGTAAAACCGATCTTTTGCCGGCGAAAATTTACACGCTGACTCTCTTTCATGCAGCATAAATCCACTCCATCAATCATTATTTTACCTTCAGTTGGGTTAAGCATAGCCGCCAACATTGCCAACATGGTTGTCTTCCCAGAACCACTTGGTCCTATCAACGCCACAAATTCACCAGGATACACTTTTAGTGTTGCTCCCTTCACTGCTGTTACACTCGTATCACCAAATCCATACACTTTTGTTACTTTTTCGGCATCAATTATTGGCTGCATAACCTTTTATCCCCAACTTATGAAGATAAACCCAACGCAATTAATGGTTCTACTGAAATAGCTAACCGTACAGTAACTAGTCCTCCAAGCGGTCCTATAGCCAGCAAGGAAGCCAGCGCAATCATCACTGAATTTCCATTGAAAACGATAGGAATGTTATCAGCAAAAGCCAACGCCAAAGCAAGAGTTATGATCCCTCCTATGAATACACCTACTAATGTAACAACGATGATTTGAATAATCACAGCACTTGCAACAGTCATATCTGATGTTCCAATAGCTTTAAGCACTCCAATCAACGGCACCTTTTGCAGCATTTGAATTTGGAAAAAGCCGCCGATAACCAAAATACCAATGAGCAGCGTAAAAGTCTGTTGGGTATTGAGGGTGCTCCTTTGCGCAGAATACCCTGGTAAAGACTCGATGGCTTTTTGCTTGTCAACAACCTCAACGTTGGCAACTCTTTGCTCAATCATTTCAATAACCTTTTCCCTTTGAAATGGATCAGATAACTTAACTAAAATAACATTAGATACTACTTGTTGAAAACCGCTAGGTACACTTTGCTGTGGTCTAATGCGCTCCCACGTGAAGTAAGGGACAAATCCACTGGGCGAATATAAATATTGCTGACTGTCGCTAATGCCAACAACTCGTAAATTGAATAATTCCTCCCGTGTTCCTTGGGTTGTCTTGATGATAATCATATCTCCGAGATGAATGTTTCTTTTCCTGACAACATTCATATCAATGACAATCTCATTTCCTTTATCAGTGGTTAGCGGCGAGCCAAACAGAGGTTGCGGCTGACCGGGTACATCTGGTTCAACTCCCATCAGTGTTATCTTTAATGGCTTGCGATTGTCTTTGAACACAATTTCTGCATTAGCAATACCTAAAGGTCCTACAGCAGAAACTCCCTTAATCCTCCGAATATCATTCAACTTGCTTCTATCAATGCGGCTTGCAGCAGCTGACCGCTCCGTATTTGCCTGAAATATCAGCAAATTGGCATCTAATTTATCTAAGTATTCCTTGTTGACAGATGACAACCCTTCGTTTAGGGCGGCGATGAAAAGTACCAAAACAGCAATTAAAGCGATAACTAAGCTGAATAAAAAATAACGCCCTTTATTTCTCCAGATTTCTTTCAATGCCAAATAAAACGCCATAAATACTTTTCTCCTTAAACAATAGTACGTTTGGACAATATATAGCTGTTAGATATAAAAGACCCTTTACCTGCAATTATAATCTACTAAATTGACGAGTGTCACAATCAACAGTTACGCCCAACATTATAGCATATGCAGCTATGTAAGCAGCTTTCATAAATTCGATAAAAAGATTAATCGGTTGTTAGAGCTTTATAAAAATTCTTCAAACCGCTTTCACAGACAAATAACTATGATATAATTAACAATATATGCTAATCTTCATTGCTGTCCTTAATGACAATCATTACAATCGGTTTTAATACTGTTTTTGATAAACATACTCAACGCTAAAGATTGCTTCATGCCAGTATGCATTAACTCCTCTTTTATTCTTTCATCATTCATCTTTATAAGGAGGTGATGATTACCGCAAAAATATAAAAGATATTCCTATTCCTAATTATAAAAAATTAAACTAAATTCAATTATATATGGAGGAAAAGAAAATGAGACGAATTTCAGTAGTCATCTTATCCCTATTGATGATTGCTAGCATGCTTCTCTCTGCCTGTCAGCCGGCACCCACACCCGTTGCCGAGCAGCCTAAGGAGGAGAAACCTGCTGAACAACCCGCTCAAGCTGAACAGCCTAAAGAAGAACAGCCCGCCGCCGCTAAACCCGGCATCGAGGACGGCGTCCTTACTATCGCTTGGATCCCTAAAGCCCTCAATAACCCCGTCTTCGAAACCGGCCGCGTCGGCGCTGAGCTGAAAGCCAAAGAGCTCTCTGAACAGGGCAAAATCAAAGTCGAAATCCTTTACACCGCCCCCACTAAATCCGACATCGCTGAACAAGCTGCCGTGATGGAAGGCGTCATCGCTAAAGGCGTAGATGCCATCGGTGTCTCCTGCAACGAGCCCGAAGGCTGCGTTGACCCCATCAACAAAGCTGTCGAAGCCGGTATCCCCGTTATGACTTGGGACTCCGACTCCCCCAACAGCAAGCGCTTCACCTACCTCGGCGTTGACAACAAAGAAGGCGGTAAAGCCGCTGCCGAACTGCTCAAAATGGCTTTGCCCAATGGCGGTAAAGTTGCTCTCCTCACCGGCGTCCCCGGCGCTGCCAACCTCGAAGCACGTATTGCCGGCTTCAAAGAAGGTGTTGAGGGCAGCAACATCGAAATCGTTGATACTGTCGCCTGCAATGATGACATCCAAAAAGGCGTTCAAGTTGTCGAAGAGACTATGACCAAGTACCCAGACCTCAACGGCTGGTTCTTCGTCGGTCTGTGGCCTATCTTCGCCGGTGAAGGCGCTATGCCCAAGTGGGAAGAAGCCACCAAGAAAGGCATGAAGAGCGTCGCTTTTGACACCCTACCCGTCGAGCTCGATTGGGTCAAGAAAGGCATGCTCTACGGCTTAGTCGGTCAGAAATACTTCGGTTGGGGCTATGACACCGTCCAGATGATCTACGATAAGATCGTCAACGGCAAGGAATTTGAGCCATTCACCAACTCCGGCATGGATATCGTTACCATCTGCAACGTGGATGAAATGGCTAAAGCTTGGGAATCCAACGACTTCACCAAGCCACTTTCTGATTGGAAATGCGATAAACTCACCGGCGCTGCTCCCGCCGCTGAAGCTCCTGCTGCCGCTGCTGCTGGATTAACCGCCAACCCAGATCTCAAAGGCAAATTGGAAATCTTCTCATGGTGGACAGCCGGTGGTGAAGCCGAAGGCTTAAACGCCATGTTTGAGGTATATAAGAAATATTTCCCGAATGTGGAGATTGTAAATGCAACCGTGGCTGGTGGTGCCGGAACCAATGCTAAAGCTGTTTTAGCAACCCGCTTGCAAGGTGGCAACCCGCCCGATTCGTTCCAGGTTCATGCTGGTCTTGAAGTTGAGAAATACAGTCCAATGGAATACCTGCAGCCTGTTGATGAGATCCTTGATCCGGCTGTGTATCCCAAAGACTTGCTTTCCATGCTAAAGTATGAAGACCACTATTGGGGTGTGCCCGTCAACATTCACCGCTCCAACGTGCTGTGGTACAACAAGAAGATCTTCCAAGAGGTCGGTATTGAAGTACCAAAGACGATGGATGAATTCTTCGCTGCGTGCGAGAAGATCAAAGCTAAAGGTTACATTCCAGTAACGATGGGTACCAAAGAGGGCTGGGAGGCAGCTCATGTATTTGAAGGCTTCCTTGCAGCTGAACTTGGTGCAGATGACTACATTGGCTTATGGAATGGAAAGACCGCTTGGAGTGATCCACGCGTAACCAAGGCGTTAGAAAACTTCAAGAAGATGTTTGATTATGTCAACACCGACCATGCGGCTATGACGTGGGATGGCGCTGGCGAATACCTCATTGCCGACAAGGCTGCAATGATGATCATGGGCGACTGGACAGCCGGCTGGTTTGCCAGCAAGAAATATGCGGACTATGGCTGGAGTGCCACTCCAGGAACCATCGGCATCTTCGTTGGCCTTTCAGACTCCTTCTCCCTGCCAAAGGGCGCCCCGAACGAGGCCGCTGCCAAGGCTTGGTTAGCTGTCTGCGGTTCTAAAGAAGGACAAGAAGCCTTCAACCCCAAGAAAGGCTCGATCTGCGCTCGCACCGACTGCGACAATGCAGCTTTCAAAGCAGTGCCAGAAACCTATGAGTACTTGACATCAGCTGCCCAAGACTGGCAGAAAGATCGCATTGTTCCGTCCATCGTTCACGGTGCAGCTACCTACGAAAGCTGGGCTACCGCTTTCAAAGACACTGTTGCCCTCTTCGTCTCCTCTGGAGATGTTGCCGCAGCTCAGACTTCTCTGGGTCAGCTCTGTGTTGATGCAGGCATCTGCAAATAAAACCCTAACATTAAATCTTTTGATAAGCAGCTCCATAAGGAGCTGCTTATCTCATATTTTAAGGATGGTTTTATATGGGGCATTATAAAAAATACCGCTTTTTATCTATTGCTTTGATTGCGCCTTCAGCCATAGCGCTGCTGGTTTTTGTTTATGGCTTCATTGGTTTTACAGCTATGGCTTCAATGATTAACTGGACAAAAATGAAAATTGATTTTACGTTCGTTGGCCTCAACAATTACATTAGATTATTCAACAATCAGCGGTTTATCATCGGTCTAACGAATACCTTCACGTTTACTTTGCTTTTCCTTATTGTAACCATTGTCATTGGCTTTCTGCTGGCAGTTGCAGTTGACCGCAATGTTAAAGGTGAATCCATCTTTCGCAACATATATCTTTTTCCTATGGCAATTTCCTTCATTGTAAGCGGGGTTGTCTGGCGCTGGCTGCTTAACCCTGGCAATGCAACAACCGGTTATCTTGGAGTCAACATGATCCTCGAAAAAATTGGTTTAGGCTTTTTAGCTAACGGCTGGTACACAGACCCCCACATTGGCATTCGAGCAGTTGTCATAGCAGCTGTGTGGCAGTATGCAGGTTATGTTATGGCATTATACTTAGCTGGCATCCGAGCAATTCCCGGTGAAATTATCGAAGCCGCTTACGTTGACGGTGCTAGTGAAATCAATGTATTCCGCTACATTATCATTCCTCTGCTTAATCCCATTACCTTATCAGCAATTATCATCCTTGGTCATATTTCATTAAAGATATTCGACTTGATCGTCTCAATGACAGGTCCCGGAACAGGTTTCTCCACCGACGTGCCTGCCCTATTTATGTATGATACAACTTTCCGCGGCAATCGTTTTGCCGAAGGCTCAGCCATAGCCATGATCCTGCTTATTTTAGTGGCTTTGTTAGTCATTCCATACCTTGTGAACAGCTATAAGTCAGAGGAGGAACGATGAGCACACCTACTACCCTTACCCCTCGCAAACCTTTCCCCTGGTCGCGGGTTTTCCTTTACGTTTTCCTAGTCTTAGCCGCAATTTATTTTCTAATTCCCATTTACGTCTTGGTTATCACCGGCTTTAAGTCTTATGAAGAAGTAAGCTTAGCCAAAATGTGGGATTTTCCTACATCCTTTACTTTGGATTCTTTTATCAAAGCATGGCAGGGTTCTCAAAGTGAAGGATATCGCGGCCTATCGGGTAACTTCCTTAACAGCGTTATGTTGGTCATACCGGCTTCCATCCTCTCAGCTTTTATTGGTTCAATCAATGGATACATCCTTTCTAAGTGGAAGTTTAAGGGTTCTGATGTCATCTTTTCTCTCATGCTGTTCGGCATGTTCATTCCTTACCAAAGCATCTTAATTCCTTTGGTGCAAGTAATGCAATGGGTAAGCCGCTACACAGGACCAATCATTCAATTTATCAATCGTCTGCCTGTACCAGAATCTATTAGTTGGTTAACCTACTGGGCCGCTCAATTCATCCCAGCCTACGGCAACATCGGTGGCTTGATTTTGGTGCATGTGATTTATGGGCTTCCGATTGCTACCCTAACCTTTCGCAATTATTACGCTACCATCTCTACTGAATTAATTGAAGCTGCTTTAATGGATGGAGATGGCATGCTTGGCATCTACCGCCACATTTTATTCCCTATCTCCATGCCTGGATTTGTTGTCGTATTGATTTGGCAGTTCACCTCTATTTGGAATGACTTTCTGTTTGGAATTGTCATCACTGCCGATCCACGAGTTCAACCGATGACTGTTGCTCTCAACAACTTGGCAGGTTCTTACATTGTGGCTTGGAATATCCAAATGGCAGGTGCATTGTTGTCTTCCTTGCCAACCTTATTAGTCTATATCTTCTTAAGCCGTTACTTCTTGCGCGGTTTGATGGCTGGATCGTTAAAAGGCTAAACAATGCAACGAAAGGTAGGTAACACCTAGTAAGTAAACATCCAAATACCTTCAGGAGAATCTATCGTCATGCCTTACCCTAAAATTGACTTGAAAAAAGTCCATACTTACCCTATTGCTCAGCGCCGTAATTTAGTTACGTTGAATGATCTTATTCACCCCTCTAACACCGCTCCGACGTTTGAAAAGCCAGAACTGCTTGAAGTAGTCCATGACATACTCAAAGCGCGTCAAGCTGCGCGTCCTGTCATCTGGATGATGGGTGCCCACGTGGTTAAATGCGGCTTAAACCCGCTGATCATTGACCTAATGGAAAAAGGCATGATTACCCATATCGGCGGCAACGGCGCGGTTTCCATTCACGACACTGAGCTAGCCATGATCGGTGAAACTTCTGAAGATGTTGCTACCAGCATTGAGGATGGCAGTTTTGGCATGGCGCATGAAACCGGCGCTTTTATTCACCAAGCCCTTAAGCGCGGTGTTTTGGATGGATTGGGCTACGGAGAAGCCTTAGGCAAATTCATTGCTGAAGAAGACTTGCCTCACAAAGAAATTTCCGTCCTTTATAATGCCTACCGATTAAAAATTCCTTTCACTATTCACTCAACCATTGGAGCAGATATTATTCATCAGCACCCTGATTGCGATTTCGGGATTCTCGGTGAAGCCAGTGGGCGCGATTTTCTTATCTTCTGCGCCTCTGTGGCAGAGCTGGAACAAGGGGTGTTTCTCAATTTCGGCTCAGCTGTTACCGGCGCGGAAGTGTTCCTAAAAGCTATTTCCATTACCCGCAATCAAGGCTTTTCCGTAAGTCATTTTACCACTGCAAATTTTGATCTTTTCCCATTAAAGGGAGACGTGCATGCCAACGTAGGCAAAGACAATGTGGAATATTATTACCGCCCGCGCAAGAACATTGTAAACCGCCCAGTTTCTATGGGAGGGCGCGGTTTTCACATACAAGGCAATCATCTTGAGACTATTCCATCCCTCCATGCTTTGCTGTGTAAGTACTTAAACCAACGCAGTTTCCCCCTGCCTGCAACAGCTCAATCTGTTGGATCCTTAAATGAAGTGCTTTCCCTCATTGCGGAGCGCTCTAAAGCCTCGGCAGCATGTTTGCAGGATCTCCTGCAGCGTCAGCCTACCCTTCAAGAGGCTGCACTAAATCTTGGCAAAGCCTACTTAGCCCTTGCTAAATCATTGGAGCGCGGCGGTTTTGTGTTCATCAGCGGCAACGGCGGCAGTATGGCAGATGCGCTGCACATTTCAGGTGAAATGCTTAAATCCTATGCCCATCAACGCCCATTAGGAGAACGAGAACAGCAGCAGCTTCAACAAACCGCAGAAGGTTCAGTAATGGCAAACCACCTAGAAAGGGGGTTGCGAGCAATTGTTCTAGGCATTAACCCTGCCTTCAACTCAGCTGTAGAAAATGACTTTCAAGAGCGCAACTTAGCTGCAGCACAGGAGTTGAACGTACTCGCCAGAACAGGTGATGTATTCATCGGCATATCTACCAGCGGCAAAGCGCGCAACCTGCGCTATGCCTTAGAAGCCGCTCGTGCAAAAGGTTTGACAACAATCATTTTCACCGGCCCCCACTCTAGCCCGCTTGCCCAGAAAGCTGATATAGCTATCCATGCCCCGGGTGAGCGTACAGACCGCATTCAAGAGAACCATATTTTGCTCTATCACTGTTTGTGTGAAATGCTTGAGCTGGATTTCTTCAGCTCATAAAGGAAAATTATTTTCGGGTTATTCTTCCAATAAGGCTGCCCCTAGCAATGTCTCCTTGCCTTCAAGCCGTGAGAAGCTCAGCTTGCAACGGTTTTTCAACAACGGGTGCAGCTCTTTTGTTACTACAGCTTCCACAACCGAGCGCATTTCTGCTTCAGCGCGGGCTACCCCACCCCCCAATATGATCATTTGGGGGTCAAGCAGAGATATCACATTAGCTATAGCAATTCCCAGTGCAGTAAAAGCTTTGGTGATCACTGCCTTAGCTGCCTCATCTCCCAGCCGATAGGCTTGTACAACAAGGCGCGCATCAATGCGTTGTGGGTTGCCATCGCAGAGCATATATAGCGGACTATCGTTTGGCACCTGTTTAAACGCTTCTTGACCCTCTCGGGCAATAGCCCAGCCAGCGCTGATGCTTTCTAAACAGCCATGTTTGCCGCATACACAAAGTGGCCCATTTTCCAGCATAGTGATGTGCCCCAATTCCCCAGCTAAGCAGCCGCCGCGATACAGCTGCCGGTTAAGTATCAACCCTGAACCAATGCCGGTGCTTATTTGGATATAAACCATGCAATCTGGTTCTGCGCGGGCATCAAACCACCATGATCCAAGTGCAGCCGCGTTGGCATCATTATCCATTGCGGCAGGTGCATGAAAATAATCTGCTGCCATCTGAGGGAGGGGCATATCCTCCCAACCCGGCACATGATTAGACATCAGCACCGTCTTTCTGTCCAAGGCAACTGGCCCGCCAAAACTTATCCCTACCCGGGTTGGTTTTTCTAAACTGCATTGAGCAAGGGCTTTTTTGCCCATGGAAAACATCAGTTGAATGCTCGCGTCCGCTTTTCCTTCAATCGGCGTACTTTCTTTTACTAGTGAACACAATTCACCGCTTGAAGTGTCAACTACAGCCGCCGCCAGCTTCGTGCCTCCAAAATCTAAGGCTAAAACCTGTGTTTGCTGATCGCCCATGCTGCTTATCACCTGAGCTTTTATTTCTTTATAAGAGTTTTGCTGCGTTGCGAATCAATCCTGTAAACAAATGATTGAGAATGAGGTGCAAATCCTCAATTCTTTCCATATTATGAGAAGGCACAACAATACAATAATCCACCATAGACTTTAGTCTGCCGCCTTCAAAACCTGTCAACCCAATTGTTATTACCCCTAAACGTTTCGCGGTTTCCATTGCTTTCAGCACATTTGGGGAATTGCCCGAACCAGAAATCGCAACTGCCACATCGCCTTCTTCTGCCAAAGAAAGAAGTGGTTCAGAAAACACATTTTCATATCCTTCATCGTTGGCGTACGCTGTCAAGCCCGATAGATTATCCACTAAACTTATTACCCGCAAGCGCGGTTGATCGGGTTGCCGTGTATTCTTTCCAAGATCGCAGGTGAAATGGGCTGCCGCCGCTGCACTGCCGCCATTCCCCATAACAAAAATCCGTTTGCCTTTAAGCTGTGCCGTTCGCAAGACATTCGCTACAGCAACAATTTGCTCTATTGGCAAAGCTTTTATATCTTCGATCAGATGATCTAAATACTCTCTTACGTAGAATGATGCTTCTTGTTTCATCGTTTTTTACCTTTTATAAATGCTTTCCTCATAATATACTGCTTATTTTTCAAAATAGGGCACCTCTGGATGAGCATCAAACTGAGCCAAAATTTGCTGCGGTGATGCTGTGCCAGTCGTCCCGAGCTGCTTAATAACAATCGAAGCGCTTAAATTGCCCAATGCGGCAGCTTCTGTCAGGGTAGCCCCGGCGCATAAAGCTGCACCAATGGCTGCACTAACACTGTCCCCCGCTCCGACAACATCAATTGGTCCTTCAACTTTAATTGCCGGCAAGTGAACCCCCGCTGTTTTTTCATTCTCTATCACAAATAATCCATGTTCACTCAAGGTGATCACAACCGCTCTGCCAGTTTTCTTCGTCAAGGCGTGGCCGCAGCGTTCAGCAGCTTTCAGTATATCCTTCTCAGCACTGCAATCCACTGCAGCAGCTTTGCCTGCTTCCCTAACATTAGACTTCAACATAACCCCTTCAAAAAGAGAAAGATATTCTCTCGAATCCACCCCAATCACTTTATGAGGGTAACGCTCCGCAATTTCTTTTAATGCTTTGCGAACTCGATCGGTTATTACACCGCAATTGCGCTCTTGCACTTGGTCAACCACCAGCATACCGTCCACCTGAGGCAAATATTTATTCATCATCTCAATGATGGCAGACTGCAGAGAATCAGGCGTTTCTTTGCGTGACTTTATATCCATACGATTAATCTCATGCTCGCTGCCATCTGCTTCGCGGATCATTGGCTTCATATAGGTTGGCGTAGAATAGCCGGCGACCTCAATTAATCCATCGCAGTTCACCTGCATTTCCTTTAAACGTTTCAGCAAGTCATAGCCATTGCCATCATCACCTACCAAGCCAATTGCTTGGACTGAGGCACCCAACGCCCGCAGATTTGACACCACTGTTCCAGCTGCACCGGGTGACTTGCGCGTCTCAATCACTTGATAGGCTTCCAGACCCGTTTCGAGCGAAATCTCACTGAGCGAGCGATCTATAATTAAATAATAATCCAAAAAATAATCGCCCATGACAATCAACTTTACTTCAGCAATTTTCTGCAGCAGCTGCTCTAACCGTTCACGATTCATGAAATCCCCTCTAGTATTCGATGGTAAAGATTTGGAATTGTTACACGATGATCGCCTTGAATATAGACGCTTTTACCTCCATCTTGTACTGTACGCACTAAAATCGTCTTATAAGGGCGGTAATAATATATGGCAGTATTGCGCGGTGCCTCTTTTTGGTAATCTTCTAATTCATGCAAATCAAAAACTGCCGTTGTAAAATGTTTAATCACCTCACCGCGTTGATGGGCAACATTGCGCGCCATAGATAAGGCCTTTAAATACACTTCAGGACCCATAACAGCTGTACCAATATTTAATAACACGCCCCCTTCCAAATGGCGAATAGTTTCAGCAAACACTAAAAAATCGACATATGAACTTGCTCCCAACGCCGCTCCATCTACGTTGGGGTGTTCGTGAATAATATCCTGCCCAATGCTAATGTGGATGGTCAGAGGTACACTCAGTCGGTAAGCCTGAGCCAACAAAGAAACATCCTTGTGCGGAAAATTTCCTTCAGCCACCATTTTTCCCAATGCTTCTCCCAACCCAATGCCAGCCTTATAGGCAGTTTTCATTGCCTCATTGATTCCGCCGGTTTCCTGCCATAGTCCAAACTGTCCCTCAGCAATATACCGTGCAACACTTTCTGTAGTCTCACCGATTAAGGCAAACTCAAAATCGTGGATGGCTACTGCCCCATTTAAAGCAATATGGTTGATGAAGCCGCGCTTCATTAAGTCAATGAGCAAGGGAGAATTGCCGCGCCGAATGACGTGTGCCCCAAGCATGACTACCACAGGTGCGCCGCGCTGCCGGGCTTTGCGTATCTCCGCCGCAAGAAAGTCAAGCTGTGGGCTTTCCATTCGCTCATATGGTGAATCAGGGTAAAGCATTACGCTCAGATCAAGATCATTCACCCGCTCATGGAGTGGTTTCAAATGCAAGCGTGTGCGATCAAACTGTGGATAAGGCATCATCAGCTCCTTCAAAGAGGTATTGCTCCAAAACAGCTGCACATCGAAAATCGGGGATGATAACATCAGCGCCAGCCGCAATCAAACGTTCACGCTTCCACTCATCTATTCCACTGCGTTCCCTTTCATTTGAAGCGACACCAACCGCAATTCCTCCTACCGATTTCGTATCCTCAATTTCAACATAACCATCTCCAAAGGCGACAAACTCACTGCCATGCAGTTGATGCTCTTGAATAATTTTATCTATCAACATCTTTTTCGAAAAATTTTTATAATCATCCTTTGCGCCGTAAATCGCCTCAAAATAAGGGGGCAGACCCAACAAAGCTGCTTCTTCAAACACATACTTTTCGTCTGTGCCGGAAGCCAAAAAACAATGTACCTGATGCGCCTTAAGAATTCTTAGCCATTCATACACTCCCGGCACTGCCATTTCCTGCGGATCTACTTTACCTTCGCGCAGCGACGTTATCCGTTCTTTAATGTGTCCATTAAGTTTTTCATTATACATGTACTTGTAATGAAGAGGATCCATAGGCACGCCGCCGCGTTTTTGAATCTCCTCGCATAAGCGAATCATCTGATAAATTGTTTGTTTGCCGGTCAATTGGGTTACAAAATCCCTCACTACTTGTTCAAGTTGGGAATGATCCTCAGCTTGAGGGGTTTGCTTCAGCAGCTCAACCATCATTGGAATCATGATTCCCTGCCACCCTTCTCGGATAAGAGAAACCGTGCCATCAAAATCAAACAATGCATAGCGGATCTTGCCGCGCTGAATATGGGGGTTGATTATTTCAATGCCTGCTGTACGCAGCTGTTGTGGTGTAATGATGCGGTTCATGTTGCAGTCCTCTTTGGGTAAACCTGTTGGAAAATGAGGCTTCTATAGTGTACCACAAAGAGCATTAATTTACCATTAGTATGCTAACTGTGTCTTGTTATTCAGCTTCTTTCCCAATCGAGACACTGTCATTAACCACTTGCCTACTGATCTTTCTTTTCTCTGATAAAAATACGATTGCTATAACACCCCTCAAGATTTTCTTTCACTTCAATATACGGCATATCAATATACGTCTTGATTTTACCATATGCCAACACACACTCATTCTCAATGTCCTTATAATAATACCCATTCAGCGCAACAAAACGAAAAGCAGAAACATCTTTGTTAAAAGCAATATAAAAAATTTTCCCACCCCAATAAGCTTTATTAACCGTTCCATACACACAGAGATATTCGCCTTCATTAGCTGTTGACACCTGCCGCCATGATATACAATTTTCCGTTTTTGATGGGGTACTTGTGGCTAAATAGATTCTCGGTGTTGAAGTAGGTCTAATGACTTCATTTTTTACTTCCACCTTGGTCTTAGTCGCAGCTACAACACCTACCGAAGCTGATGATTGATTAGGTTGCAGCATGCGAGGCAGAAATAAGTAACCTATCAAAATAAATGCGGTAGCAATGGCTAGTTTCCATCCTACAGCAATATTGCTTAATTGATCCGAAGATTTTCTTAGTTCCCAAGCTTTTATGTAATTAATAATGTTTTCTGTAATATAAA
>DAOUFY010000023.1:0-8709 GCA_034429745.1 Anaerolineales bacterium | reverse complement strand
AACATGAAAGTATTTTGGAAAACAATAATCTTATTTTTGTTCGTTTTATGGTTTTCATCATCGTTCAGAACAGACATTGCTCTGGCAACATACAAACAGGAGGAACCTCCTGTAAAATCTAGATGGTTAGTTCTGTTATATCAAAACGCTGATGATGAAGTATTAGAAAAGGATATCTTTACTGACCTCAATGAAGCCGAGTTGATTGGTTCGACTGAAGATGTTGTTATTGTGTCGCAGATGGATCGATATAAAGGTGGGTTTGATGGAGATGGTGATTGGACAACTGTAAAAAGATTTGTTATTAATCAAGATGATGATTTAGAAACGATTCATTCAGAAGAGATTGAAGATTTAGGTGAATTGGATAGCGGTGATCCTAAGACTTTGGTAGATTTTGTTGAGTGGGGTGTTACGAATTATCCAGCTGAAAAATATGTATTGATTTTATCTGACCATGGTATGGGTTGGGTAGGTGGATGGAATGACAATGACCCCGTGCCAGAAAGTTCTTTTACAGCCCAAAAAATTGACGATGCCCTAGCTGAAATAGTAGAAAAAACTGGAATAGAACAATTTGAATTAATAGGCTTTGATGCATGTTTAATGAGTCAAGTTGAGGCTATAACTAGCGTTGTACCATATACAAAAGTTGTTGTGGCATCTCAGGAAGTAGAACCTTCATTAGGTTGGGCTTATGCTTCATTTCTTGAACAATTGGTAAAAAATCCTTCAATAAGCAGTGATAAATTGGCACAGAACATTGTGAATGGTTACATAGATCAAGACGCTAGGATTAATTTAGATGATGCAAGAGCCAGTTTTGTTATGGAAAATTTTGGCATTGAAGAACCTGTAACTGCCAAAGAAGTCATTAAAGAATTAGGTCAAGATATTACATTGACGGCAACTAAGACTGAAGAATTTGCTAATTTAATTAACAAGTTAAACGACTTTATTATAGCCTTACTTAATGTTGATAAAACAACCATTTCCAAGGCTCGTTCTTATACCCAAAGTTTTGAAAATGTTTTTGGTGAAGAAGAAAAGCCATCCTTCATTGACTTAGGTCATTTTGCATCGCTTATTAAGCAAAATACAACAGATAAAGAAGTGCAGAAAGCTGTGGATGAGTTATTAAAAGCTATTAAAAAATCCATTGTGCTTGAAAAGCATGGAGCAAAAAGACCAGGTGCAACTGGTTTCACAATATATTTTCCCAATAAAAATCTCTATGAAAAAACATTGCCTCAAGGAACTGATCCAAACTATGGAGAATATGTCCAAAGGTTTGCCAAAGCCTCATTATGGTATCAATTTTTAAATTATTTCTATAGCAATAAGAAAGTTGATCCCAAAAGTGTAAATCTTAATGTGCTTATGCCATGGGGAACAGAACCTGAGGAACAATTAGTAGTGCAGCAGCCAGAAGAGCAACATCAGGAAGAATTGCAGGAAGAGGGCACAGAAACAACACCACAAGAAGAAGAAACAAAACCGGTTGAAGAAGAAGCCCAAGCACCGCAAGAAGAGGTGGGGGAGGAAATACAAAGTGAAATCACAGTTTCTCCCTTAACTTTATCCTCCCTAGAGATAAAAGCAAATGAAAAAATTACAATCAACACTGAAATCACGAGCGCAGATCAAATTGCTTACATCTATCTTTATACTCTATATTATGATCAGGAACAGGACGCGTATTTGACAGCCAACATTGATTATGTAGCTGCTGATAAATCAAAAAAGGCGAACGGTGTTGTGTACCCCGATTGGGAGGTGAAAAATGGGGAAGCACTATCTTTAGATGTTGATTGGGAACCAATAATATACTTCATCACTGATGGAAAGGAAGAAAATGATCAATTTGCTTTATTTGAGCCAATGTTATATGGTGTAGAAGCAAAAGATGATGTATATACTGTTTCAGGTATATACACCTCGAAAGACACTAAGGATAAGCGTGGTGCATTGCTGGAGTTTACCGGTGAAGGAAAAATGAAAAAATTATTAGTGTTTTACAATGAAAATAGAAATGGACCGCCTAGAATAATCACGCCAAAAGACGGTGACACTTTCACTATACAGGAAAAATGGTTCGTAGATGATGCTTTGCAAGAACATGAAGGAGGAACGGTTATATTTGGAAAGCACAGATTGGAATGGGCGCCTTACGAAGCTTTTCCTGGAAAATACGTTGTAGGCATTGTTGTAGAAGATTTGGAAGGTAACACTTATGAGCAATGGTCGGATGAAGTAACCATAAGTGAAAGCAAAGAATAAATATTTTTGTGCTAAAACAATCAGAACAGTAGGATATTTCATCTGCTGTTCTGATTGAGTTGTAACAAGGAAAATAATTTGAATATCCCAGAAAAATGTTATTAATGGTATAATTATGGATATAATTATGGGGAAGTGCTGGAATTGGCAGACAGGCGTGACTTAGGATCACGTGCCGCAAGGCGTGAGGGTTCGAGCCCCTCCTTCCTCATAAAATGCTACCCCTTCACAAAAAGTTATTGGGGTGGCAAATTTCTTCCAAAAATTACACACATTAATCATAATTTTCTAATATTCGAGGAAGTTTACTTGACGATAACTTTATTCGTCATTATTATTCTTCACTCATTTTTTAGCTTCATGTTAATAGTGATAATGCATCTTGCTAATCATAGTGCTTCAAGGTGAAGGATCAACAGCCTGACAGCAAAGATCAATCCAATATACGTTCATTAATTTGTCATCAATATAGGGTTTCGTTTCGGTCAAGACTCCACCACACTTTTCAATAGTTTTTATTGAAGCTAAATTGTCTGAATAGCATCCGAGCATAACCCTAGACAAACCGATACTTTTTGCATGGACAAGAGCCAATTTTAAGATTTGCGCTGCATATCCTTTGCGTCGTTCGCTAGGTCTGACGGCGTAGCCAATGTGCCCGCCGTATTTGGATAAAAATTCTATATCAATATTATGGCGAATATCAATTATTCCGATAATTCTGCTGCTATTTTTGCTAATTGCAAAAAAAGTATCTGCAACAACCCAGTCAGGCCTGACAGTTTCGGGTCTGCTATTTCTTATGGTATTCAAAAGCCAATCATCATATTCCATTTGATCAAGCAAAGCACTTCCGTATATGATATATTCACCATGACTATAGAATTCTCGCTTAAATTCTTCCGCGCTGCTCTTGTGTTTAGATGTTGGCTTAATTAATTCGAGTTCATCCATATTTTAATCTCTCGAATAACTAAAATATTATGTTTTCAAATTAGCATATCATAGAGTTCATATAATATAAAGGATTAAAACCGATTAGAAAAATTAATTATATGTGTCAGAAAGCAATGGGATGTCATTGTAGATAATGTGATACATACGCTAGTAAACTAAGTTTTCTAACTTATTAATTGAGTTTAGATTGTATAAAATTAAAGAAGCAACAGACAACAGCACTCCGGCGATAAAAATGAGAAACCCAGTTCCCCTGCCACTTCCCGTACCGAAAATCATTCCCATACTGCCGGCGAGCAAGCCGCCATCGAGCAGCATTGGAGTGAACACATAATCCGCAAGCATGCCCGAAAGTGCATAAGCAGCAACATATCCAAACTGTGAAATGACTCCGATAAGTCCCCATGCTCTGCCTTGCAGGTCATTTTCGATGTTAGTACGGATGAGGAAATCCAGGCTCGCGTTTGCGAAGGGGAGCATTGAAAAAAATAAAAACCCCGAAACACATATAAGTAAAATACTTTCACGCAGCCCAAATACAGCCATGAATATCCCTGAGCAAAAGAGTGAAATAGAAAGTATTTTCACATAGCCTCTTTTAATCGGAATTATTCCGATAATCATACTTGTTGCGAGCATTCCGGAAGCGGCAGTTGTTAAAACAATTCCTAATACAGAACTGTCGGAAAAAGCCAATATCATTGGCGTAGATAGTGTTTGCATGAAGCCTAAAGAAAAAGTGATTACCGATGTCATTGCCACAAGAACAAGTACACCTCTTTTTTTGTTAACTGCATCCCAGCCTTCTTTTAATTCGAAGATAAACGATGTTGTACGCTTATAAACCATTGAAGTAAGACCATTTCGTACAACGAGTGTTGAAATAACGGTTACAAAAAATGTGCAGATGTCTATTAAAAGGAGCAACTTTATGTCTGATATGGCGAGCAGAAACCCTGCAAGGACAGGAGAAATAAGATATCTTGCCGAACCAGTTACCTGGATAAGACCACTTGCTCTTGTGTACTGCTCCTTGATAAGCAAATCGGTAATTGTAGCTTTATATGCCGGTTCAAGCAGTGATGAAAACACCGAGCTCATTGTAACACCTATGCAAATCTGCCATAATTGTACTTCTCCGTATAGCATGCAATATAGAATAAATGCCACTCCTACTGCGGATAGAGTGTCTCCCATTATCATTAGCAGCCTGCGGTCGCAGCGATCTGCAAGTACTCCCGCTGCCGCGCTTAATAAAAGCGACGGCATAAACGCAAGCAAGGTAACAAGTGCCACTGCTGATGCCTTACCAGTTTGCTTATAAACATAAACCGCAAGCCCGAATGATGTCAATCCGCTTCCAATAGCTGAAACAAGTTCTCCCGACCATAGGAGAAGAAATTTTCCTAAAGATTTATCCTGTTGATTCATGATGTTTTCAATGACTATTACCAAATAATTGCATCAGGAAGGCCAGACTACCACTTTCGGCGCCGAGCAGCCTTTCTACGTTAAAAATAAAGGCCTTTATACGTGAAGATCGTTCTTCAATCGACATGTCAACAATGTAATCATCACTAAAAATGACATTGGCATATGTCAATATCATTTCCACGCATTCATACGGGAATGGCGTGCTAAACTGCCCCTGCTCAATGCCTTCTTGGATTATCCCCGTCAGTATTGGAGTAACGGTGTTGATAATGACTTTTTGCAATTTTTGATGCATTAGTGCGTTTTGAGGTTTGTGAATGTGCTTCATGATTTCTCTGCCGCTTCCGTCACTTAAGTTCATAGTCATTACAACGCGTACAATCCGCTCTTTTATGGGTATGCTCTTATCTGCGGCTATTTCTCGCGACGCAGCTAAAAGACGGATTTTATATCGCTCAATAAGAGCATCCATAATATCTTCCTTGGACTTGAAGTGGTGATACAGCCCTCCCCGCGCAATTCCTACCTTTTCAAGAATATCGTTTGTAGTTGTGTGGTCATAGCCCTTCAGGCAGAAAAGCTCATCTGCAGCGTCAAGTATCTCGTTTTTGCGTTCTTCCGCATCCTTTACAATCCTCATTTATGATCTCCTGATGACAGACCGACTGCCTGTCTGATATATAATAACATGATTTTATAATATAATCAAGTAGGTTTAAGCAAAACGGGTATAGATTAACGGAAAAGTGTATATAAAGAGCACATAAAACAGCAATGGAATATTAAGTATTAATGCTGTTTGTTTTCGAATAAATTAAGAACTTTGGATGACAGAGTGTAGGATTGAGATACCCTCGCGAATTTCTCTTGGTTCCAAATGCCCGAAGCCAAGCAGAAGCTTACTTAAATGCCTTCCCTTTTGTATTGCATGCTGCTCTACAGAAGCGATCCTGATACTATTATCCTTACATTTTTTTATAAATGCCTCGTTAAATCGCATAGTCATAAATTCCACAGAGAGATGCAGACCAGCGGCGTCACCGCAGGCACGCCATCCATCTTTGAAAGTATCTTTCAATGCGTCAAGAAGAACTGCTCTGCGTTCTCCGTAAAGCTTTCTCATCCTTTTTAGATAATAGTCAAACTTTCTTGTACGCATAAGTTCTGCCAGTATAGCCTGTTCAAAGGGCGGATTTTGCACATCTGTATGCATTCTGAGTTCGCGCCACTTAGGCTGCAAATCTTTCGGTAGGATAACATAGCCTAGACGGATGGCAGGAAACAGGACTTTGCTAAAAGTTCCTACATAAATAACCCTTCGTGGATCCATAGCGTAAAGCGGAGCTATGGGTTCTCCAGTATATCTGAATTCGCTATCGTAATCATCCTCTATTAGATAGATGTCGTTTTCCCTTGAGTAACGGACTAATTCCGCGCGGCGGCTGGCAGGCAAAATGGATCCTAAGGGGAACTGATGGGAAGGTGTGATATAAACCGCGTTGATTGACATTCTATTAAGGAGTTCTACCTGAATTCCATGATCATCAACGGGTATTGGTTCAGCTTCATATCCTGCATTTAGGAATATCTGGAGGATATTCCTATTGCATGGATCTTCAATTGCAATTATATTTCCTCTTCCGCGATCGGATAGTAGGTTAGCAATGATATGAAGTGCATGAGTCGCACCGGATGTTATAAAAATATCTTCAGCGTTCACATTCAGGCCTTTACAGCGGAACAGCCATGACGATATTTCAGCACGCAATTTCAATATTCCCTGTGGACTGTCATAGCCAAATAGCTCTAACGGCATCTCATCAAAGGTTTTATGCGCAATCTGCTGCAAAAGATACCTTGGAATATGCCGCAGGTCTGGCCACCCTGTTTTAAAATCAACCTTATAGCAAGTTTTATTTTTTTCTTGAATATTTGAAGCCAACTCCCTAAATCTTTCAATGCACAAACTTTCAGCAACTCGGGTTGGGGCACCTTGTCGGTTTAGAACAAACCCTTCGGTTATCAGCATATTATAAGCTTCGCAGACAGTATGGCGTGAGACATTGAGCTGTTCCGCTAATTCCCTTGTCGAAACCAGAGCTTCTCCGGCTTTCAATTTACCGTCAAGAATAAGATCTTTCAATGCCTGATATATCTGACGTTTTAGAGGAATTTCATTTTGTTTATTTAATTCAATGTTGTACATTATTAACGCTCCTCAACTGGACTGGTAAAAATCATGTTTAACTGGAACTTTATTCATACCAGTATGGCAGGTACAATTATATAACATATTTAGTTGTTATCTTACGCAGTTTAAGGGTGATATATGATAAAGCATTTTGGATCTCAGTTCATCGGTATGCTTTTTTTAACGGGAGCTTTCGCTTTAGCTGGAACCTCAATAATATCGGCAAGGTTTGTTGCTGGTAAAGTAGGAACATTTACCATAACCTTTGTTAGTCTGTTTTTTACACAGCTTCTTCTCATTCCAATGGCTGGAAATAAAATTGTTGAATCGATCCGTGGTACATCTATGCGTGATTGGGCTTATCTGTTCCTTCAGGCGTTGTTTGGTATTTTTCTTTTTCGTATGTTTCTGTTGCTTGGAGTGCTCCATACAACCTCAGCAGAGGCAGGGATTCTTACCGGAGCGACGCCAGCGATAACCGCCATTCTTGCTAGATTGATTTTAAGGGAAAAAATGGGGGCAAGCAAAATACTCGGAATATTTAACACAGTTCTGGGTATTCTCTTAATTCAAGGACTCTTCAACTCCGGAAAATATTTGGTGCTAGACCATATATTAGGCAACATTCTTGTGTTATGTGCTGCATCGTGTGAATCCCTTTTTAACATATTCTCCCGTATTGCTGTGGTTAAGACTCAGATGCTGGAAAAAGCCTTAATGCCTCCAATGGTGAAAACCATTACCGTATCCTGCATCGCTATGTTTCTGTGCTTTATTCCGTCTTGTTTTGAACAACCTGTTGGCTTGCTTGCGAAATTGGGATTGCAAGGATGGCTCTCGCTTATGTATTATGGAATGTTCGTTACTGCGTTGGCATTTATTTTGTGGTATTCAGGAATTAAACGATGTCCTGCCTCAACCGCTGCGGCATTTTCAGGAATGATGCCATTTACATCGTTGTTATTATCATTTTTGATATTAGGCGAACATGTCGCCATGCAGCAATGGATTGGTGGAATATTAGTAATTTCAGGTATGATCCTGATTGGACGAGATGAAAACAAAATAGACAATCATGATGGTATTTTATTTGAGAAAGGATTGGTGAGACAAAATGATTAAGATACAAAATGAATTGCCTAAGTTATTAAACGGATGTTTAGTAGGGATTCTTGTTATGTCAGATATCAATAATCTTAGTCTTAGCAATACATTGGACATCGCGAGATTAAGGTTAGAAGAAGAAATAAGGAAAAATTTTGGGTCAATGAACCGGCAGGAATTGAAACAAATTTATCCAATGGAAGCTTATGTATCCTATTATAAAAAATTTGGATATACATATCATGTTCTTCAGCAATTGGAATCTGTTGCACATGGTAAAAATATCCCAAATGTTTCCGCAGTAGTTGAGGCGATGTTCATGGCTGAATTAAAAAATATGCTTCTGACTGCCGGACATGATTTGGAGAAAATAAAATTACCCCTAATTTTAAAACAATCATCGGGAGATGAAAGTTATACTGGTATAAATGGCAAACTTGTAATAACAGTTCCAGGAGATATTATGATAATGGACGATGAGTCGGTAATATCCAGTATCTTGAAAGGGCCGGACAGTAAGACACGGATCGGAGAGAAAGCACGACAGGTTTTATTTACAGTATATGCGCCTACTGGGATTAATGAAAATGATATCATTCGACATTTAAACGATATTGAATCCAATATCCACGTCTTTTCGCCGGATGCCAAAACGATGGATAAATATGTAATTGGAAATTTTTAGGTAAAGTAAATGCTCGTTTTGAATAAAGGTAGAGGGCAACATTTTATTAAGAACAATT
>DAOUFY010000022.1:0-21670 GCA_034429745.1 Anaerolineales bacterium | reverse complement strand
CAGATCTTTGGTATTTTTTAATCCCCACTTTAGATATGATGCATTGTCTAAGCCACTATTTTCTATAACTTTTTTATTGGCGATTTTTACACCTATAGGAGAACTAACATCGAAAAGGATCTGGCTTTCAGAAAAGAGATCAGCTAAACGAATTAGGAAAGATTTTATTTCAAATTCTTCAAAATAATAAAAGACTCCGGCAGCAATAAATAATATATTTTCTTTGGTTGGTATATTAGCGAGCCAATCAACATCTAAAAATGAGGAAGCGATAGTTTTACGTCTCTTATTATCAGAAAAGAATCGTTTTCTTACTTCAACAACATCAGGAAGATCTAAGTCAATCCAATGCAGAAAGCCATTATCCACTCTTTCGAAGGTAGTATCTAGACCACAACCAATGTTTACAATTATTCCTTCAGGACGATATGCAAGAAATTTATGGCAAACTAAATCTGTATAAACACTTCGCATAACCCAGGCAATTTGGCTTAATGGGCTAATTTTTTCGGTTGAAAGAATAATTTCATCTTTTACAGCTTGATAGATTTCTGCGGCTTTATTATCAATAAGGAGGGGTTTCGATTTTTGAGTTTCAACAGCTCTGCCCCACAAAGGTAGAAAAAGGGTATTTTGTATGTTTCCAAGGTGAAGTATAGATTTTTTTGTCATTTTTTTAATTTGTGCTCTATTAAGAGGTTTATTTTTTATATCAAGTCAATGGAAGAAAGACAGTGTATTGTTATTGTACACCACTTCTTCGATTGTGAAGATTGCCCATGGCTTTTTTGCTTCAAACCAAGTAACTTCACCTACCTTAGGAAGCAAGTAACCATCCAATTGGATCCATTCTTTACTTTCGGTAATCCATAATTGTTTACGAGCTTCTTCATCATTGCTGCGGTAGCGCATGGCTTCCATATAACGGATCAAACCTGTCTCTGGGTCAAAGCGGACAATAATTTGCTCTTGACTATTTTTGTATGGAACAATAAGCACAGCTGTATAGTCATCAACTGCTTCCCAATGAACTCTTGGATCGGTTATAAAAAGAGCAGGCAGCCAGATCGATTCTGCCCATAAGCCAAGGTTGGCACCTTGATCAATTTTTTCGCCCATAAACGTTCCAAATGGCAAATGCATCACACCTTTGCCGTCTATATAACGTTCATCTACTTTCATGATTGGAAAACCAAAGAAAGTAACTTCGATGATGTGCCGGTAATCTTTACCTGCATTGTATATAAAGCGGAAACGGCTGGGTAAGGTGAGCCCTTGTTCGGTTGGTAATTTCAGAGAGGCATGCCCGCTGATAAGTGCTGTCTCAATTATTGGTATTTGGTCACCATATAATTTTTTATAAAAGTTAGCTACGGGAAGAGGCAAATTGGCAGGCAAGGGCATCGTTTGGGTAACGTTCCCTTTTTCTAAAATAAGGGGGAACGGTGAGGGTTTTATTATCAACCCTAACCAAAAGAGAAACAAAAAGGATATGAATACAAAAGGGGTAATTCTCAGGAAGTCCATAGATTATGACCTTGAAAAATGTTTGGAAGTTATGCTTTTTTATTAATACGTGTTTATGAACAGTCTTACTTCGAGTTGCGGTTAATTTGCCGGTGAAAGTACTTTAATTAGGCTTATCGTATATGGGTTTTCTTTCTTTACAATAATATGTGGAGGAACACTATAGTTGATAATACGCTCGGCATTTTCCATGTCCACTTTTAATTGTCTTTCAACTTCAGCTTCTGTTTTACCTCCAATAAGGTGTCTCTCGCGAAGTGCTGGTATGATAGTATTCAGCTCGATTTGAATGAATATACGGAGATCAAACAGCGGAATGCCAGTTTTCCATGGCAACTCGTTTAATAACCAATAATTTCCCTCGCATAAGATAACCTCATGATGATTAAGAACCTTGCCTGCGTTTGGAATAGGATCGTGAATTTCACGACTATAGACCGGGTAACCTATCTCTTCACCTTGCTTTATATGGCGCAGGCATTCTATTGCAGAAACAGCATCAAAAGATTCTGGTGAGCCCTTGATGCTGCGGAGTGTAATGGTTTGCTTGTTTTTTGAGATAGTATGTGTGTCCAAATACTCGTTTGGATAATGCCACCCATCTAGACCAACAACGACAGCTATTTCGGAAGCAGCTTTATGGTTAAGGTGATGAGATAAGACTGAAGCCAGGTAGGATTTACCACTACCTGGCGGACCAACGATGGCAATAAGGCGGCGTGTAGCCTTTATTTTTCTCTTCAAAATCTCTTCTGCTAAAGCAGAATAATATAGAGTATTTTGAGATGGAGGAAAACTTGGGTTGTCTTTCTCTTCCATTTTGGGGGTTAAACTGCCAATTTAAGAGCTTCTTTGGCATTGAGTCTATCATGGATTACTGCTTTAAATGCTTTTACTGCACCTGTAATGTTTGTATTGCCCCAAATGTTGCGTCCGATGGTTGCACCGCTAGCCCCACTTTGAATAACTTGGGCAATCATATCCAAGGCAGCTTCCAAAGTGGGTTGTTGGGGACCACCGGCTGCGACTACAGGGACTGGAGAATTATTGACAATTTCTTGGTAGGCTTGGACGTCTCCGCAATAAGGCACTTTTATAATGTCAACACCGGTTTCTCCTGCGCAATGGGCTGCCCAGGCAATATCTTCAGGTTGGTAGGATATTTGTAGCCCTTGTTCAGTTTGTTTGCGTGGATAAACATGGCAGATTACAGGCAGTTCAAAGCGGCTTGCCTCACGTACTAAATCTGCAGCAGTACGCAAGTATTCAACTTCACCAGGTCCTGAAACAAAAATAACAATGGCTATTGCATCTGCACCCAACCGAATAGCCTCCTCAGCGGTTACGGATTGTTCGCTAATGAAGCTGTCTGGGTGAAGAAAAGTGCTGTTGACAATAAGCGGTATTTTGCCGGCATGATCGAACCAGCAATTTAGGGCAATTCCTTTATGCATAGTTACTGCATCCGGTTGTGCATCAGCAATAGCATTTAATGTTTGTTTGATATACCGCAAGCCTTTGGGCAGCCCTGAACCGTAACCCAAGAAATGGTCAATGGCAACCGAACAAAGACGTTTTGATGGGTGAGCGAAAAGCCGGTTTAATCGAATTGTTTTACCAATGTTCATAATATTAAGAATACTCCAATCAAAATGGGAATTTTAAGACTGATTTTGAACAACTTCAATAAAGGCGAGAATATTATCTAAAGGAATGTCGTAAGGCATAGCGTGTGAAGGGGCAATGATATAGCCTCCATCTTTGCCGATTTCGCGTATTAATCTTTTTGCTTCTTCTTTTACTTGAGCCGGAGTTCCAAAGGGCAATACTTGCTGAATACTCATTCCACCATAGAAGCAAAGTTTTGATCCGAACTGCTTTTTCATTTCATACACATCCATGACTTCTGGTTGAAATGGATTGAAGACATCTACGCCTAACTCGATAAGCTCTGGAAACAGCTCCTGCACCTTACCGCAGCTATGAATGAATACAGCTTTGCCAGCTTGTTTCACTTTTGCGTAGAGCCGAGCAATATAGGGTTTAATGAATTTTCGCCAGAGACGTATGCCAAAGATTAGACCATTTTGTTGGCCCCAATCATCACCGAAGAGGATAGCATCGAGATCGTATTTTAATGCTTCGTCGAGGATGGCTAATTGAGTTTGGGTAATAGCTTCAAACAATTCATGAACGAAGTCTGGTGCTTCGATCATATCAATTAATAATTCCTGCATGTTTCTCAAACTCCAAGCTCGCTCGAAAAGAGCAAAACCGATAGATGCCATACGAAAGCGTTGGGGATTTTCTTCAATAAATTTGGGCAAACCTTGATAAATTCTTTCGTCTTTAGGGTTTGGAAAAGTTACGAGAGACAAATCGCGCTTGGTGAGAGGATAGTTAGTTACAACGCCGATATCTTTATCTACCGTGCGATCCCAAATGAGATTATATCCATCACGCCAGTGATCCGGAGATACCTCAACATCTGGAATGCGCAATCGGTACTTGACGATGTGATTGCCTATAACATCATCTAATTTTGAAGTTTGGTAATATTCTTCTAGTTTTTTTTGAATTGGAGAGGTATAGATGATGTGATATGGGACAATATCTGTTTGTTGATGATTAATAGCAAGCAAAACTCTTTCGCGCGGTGTCATAGAAACTATTCCTTATAGATAAGAATGAATATTTGTGAGAATGATTATAACACTGATTTTAATGTTATAATTGGTAAGGTTGAAGTAATTGGTGTATTACTTATTGAGTAGTACAAGAAAGGAGAATATCATGCAGTTAGGTGCAACGGAACTAATCATAATATTAATCATTGTTATCCTTTTATTTGGTGTAGGAAGGGTAAGTAAGGTTTTCGGTGAATTAGGGTCGGGAATAAGAGCCTTTAAGGAAGGATTAAACCCTGAACAAAAAGAAGAGAAGAAAAACAACGACGAAGAAAAATAGCTTCTTTGACGAGGCAAAAAATGAAATTGGGCGAGATTATTAAAATAGTTTCAGGAAGCGTATTAACTGACGAAGTAGATGAAGATTCAGAGATAGTAGGTGGATATACAGCGGATTTAATGAGTGATGTCTTGGCATCAATTCAACCAGATAGCGTGCTTCTGACAGGGTTGTGTAATCCGCAGGTGGTACGTACAGGACAAATGGCGGACGTAAAGGCTATTATTTTTGCTTCTGGAAAAGTTCCTACCCAAGAAACCATAGAATTGGCTAATCAAGAGGGGATACCACTCATTTCTTCTCCGTATGGGCTGTTTGAGATGAGTGGGAGATTATATCAAGCAGGTTTGCCGGGTTTGATGAAAACAACACTCAAATAATTAGCAGGCATGATGACAGACGAAAAGGTTTTTACAAACCGGGCAACTATTATTACAGAAAAAGAAGCCCAGCATATTACCCGCATTGAAGAGTTATCCTATGAACTGCGCATCAAGGATGTGATGTCTTCTGATGTGTATGCTGTTGCACCTAATATGAGTATGGCAGAGGTGATGGACCTCTTTCGTAAGCATCGGTTTTCTGGTATGCCGGTAGTATCACAAGGTGAATTAGCTGGAATCATCAGTATAGAGGACTTGATTCGCTGCTTGCAAAAGGGAGATCTTCAAGCTGAAGTTGTTTCATATATGACCCCCCGTGTGATTACCGTAAATGATTATGATCCAGTTGTAAAAGCTTTAGAAAAGTTTGAACAAACACGGGTAGGACGGCTTGCTGTGGTGGATGCCGATGGGAAACTTACAGGTATTATCACCAAAGGGGATATTACTCGAGGATTATTAAGAACATTAAACACTCGTTTTCAAGAAGAAGAAGTACGCAGATATCGCGCCAGCCATTTATTTGAAGATATTGTATCAGATAGAACAAGTCTGATTTTACGTTATTATACCAAGCCACGCGATTTCAATCGAGGTGGAATAGCCTCCAGCAATATTAAACGGGCTTTGCTCCGCTTGGGAGCCGATGCGCAACTGGCAAGACGATGTGGAATTGCTATTTATGAAGCAGAGATGAATCTGATCATTCATGCCAATGATGTTGGCTATATAAGGGTTGAAATTGAGCCCCACCAAATCACAATGAAGGTCAGTGATAATGGCCCAGGAATTGAGAATATTGATTTGGCATTGAAACCTGGTTTTTCGACAGCGAGTGAGGAAGTAAGAGAAATGGGATTTGGAGCGGGGATGGGGCTGCCAAATATTCAGCGCTGTGTTGATCATTTGCAAATCGAATCTGAACCAGGAAAAGGGACACGCCTTGAGTTAAAAATATTTATTAATAAAAAAATGAAAAAGTAGCAAGGGAAAAAATGACCACGTTAAAGGATATTATTGATACTCTTGAGTTAAAAGTACTCACTGAAGAAAAAAATTTTTCTGAAATTGTTCCAACAAGTGGATATGCCTCTGACATGCTCAGTTGTGTAATGACTGGGTGCAAAGCAGGTGGGATTTGGGTTACTTTGCAATCCCACCTCAACATTGTTGGAGTGGCAGCTTTGGTTGATGTTTGTGCTGTGATTATTACAGAGGATGCAATGCCGGATGAACAAACAATAGCTAAAGCCAATCAGCAGAATGTAACGTTACTCGCGACTCCAATGCTGACTTATCGAGTATGCGGTCGTTTATGGGAAATGGGTATAAGAGACTGAATAAGCACACTTGATTGATTTTTCATCGCCATAAGAGAGATACATCACTTGAATGATTATTTGGCAGAACTACATGTGCACACAGTTCTCTCGCCTTGCGCGGGTGTTGAAATGATTCCTCCCTTGATTGTTGATGAGGCTTTGCGCAAAGGAATACAGATCATTGCAATTACTGATCATAATGCTACGGCAAATGTAAAAGCGGTGCAAAAAGCAGCCGAAGGAAGCGGGCTAGTGGTTTTAGGTGGAATGGAGCTTCAAACGAAAGAAGAAGTGCATTTATTGTGCTTATTTGAAGAAAATGAAACCTTAGAAGCTTGGCAGAAAATTGTTGACCAAGCTTTGCCAAACCAAGAAAACAACCCTGATTTTTTTGGTGAGCAGTTTTTAGTAGATGAAAGCGGCGATTTTATTAGAAGTGAATCGCGATTATTAAGTGTTTCAACGATGCTGTCATTTGACGAGGCTTTCTTGAAAGTACTAGAGCTTGGTGGCTTGCCTATTCCCGCTCATGTTGACCGTAAGGTGTATGGGTTATTTGCTAATCTGGGGTTATTGCCGGAGTATTTACCAATAGAAGCTGTTGAAATTTCTGCTCGAATATCCATAAAAGAGGCTCACCAAAAATATCCTGAAATAAAGAATTATGCTGTAATACAAAGTGGTGATGTGCATTATTTGAATGATTTTTTAGGGAAAAACCATTTTCATATTGCAGAGCCCACCTTGAAGGAAATGAGGATGGCTTTCAAGGGAATTGAAGGAAGGAAATTATTCTTATTATAATAAAAAATACTATTTCAAGTGATTTGTTAAACAAGGTTGACGATTTGATAGAATATGGAGTAAACTTAACTCACCATTCATTATCCTTTTTGAAGAGGAATAGACAAAATCATGACCATACAACAAAATGAAACGCTGATTTTTAAGGATCCAGTAAATATTCCAGAAAAGAGAGCTGTCATTGACCGTATTATTGCGGAAAACAAGGATAAACCCGGAGCAACAATGCTGGTATTAAACGAATTGCAAAGTGAAATCGGATACATAACCGATGCTATGCAATCATACGTAGCAAAAGAACTAAAGGTGCCGGTTGGTGCGGTACATGGTGTGGTAACCTTTTATTCCTTTTTCTCGACTGAACCCAAAGGTGAGCACACAATCAAGTTTTGCATGGGGACAGCTTGTTATGTTGCAGGAGCGCCACAATTAATTGAAAAGGCAAAACAATTATTAGGTGTTGATTTGGGAAAAACAACAGCAGATGGAAAAATTACTCTTGAAGCGTGCCGCTGCGTTGGGGCATGCAGCCAAGCTCCTGTTGTTGTAGTAGATGAGGATTTGCATGGGCGGATAACACCGAATAAATTCCCGCAATTGGTTCGCAAGTACCAATGAACTGAAGTGAACACTTTACTGCAACAGAAATCGCATGTTTATGAGTGAATGAATGAGAGAAATAACCCTGCATCTATTAGATATTGCAGAAAATAGTGTTGCAGCTGGAGCGAAAAATATTGATATTTACATTGAGGAAAATTTATTAAAAGATAGGCTATATTTATCTATTGAGGATGATGGCAAGGGGATGGATGAAGAAACTGTCAAAGCGATTACTGATCCCTTTACCACATCCCGAACGGAGCGAAAAGTAGGATTAGGCATTCCATTGCTTAAAAATGCAGCCGAAGCATGTGAAGGTTCACTTACAGTAACTTCAGCATTGGGAAAAGGTACAAAAATAGAAGCTACGTTTCAGCATAGTCATATTGACAGAATGCCTTTGGGAGATGTAGCGGGCACAATATATTCACTTGTTATTGCCCATGCTGAATTGCATTGGAAATTTACCTATCGCGTTATTAATGCGGCAGGGGAAGCAAAGGAATTTGTTTTTGATGATCAACCGATAAAAGAGACATTAGGTGAAGTACCTTTAACTGAACCAGCAGTATTAGCTTTTTTAAGGGATATGATTTATGAAGGTATTTCCCAATGTAAAAATCATAATTCTTATACAGGAGAGTGAAAAATGCCAACAATAAAATCTCTTGAAGATTTGAAAAAAATCCGTGAGGAAGCACTTCAAAAACGTCAGGCTAAAGTTGAATCAGGTAGTATTGAGATAGTGGTAGGAATGGGTACTCCTGGAATAGCTGCGGGTGCCCGCGAGACAATGAAAGCAATTCTTGATTTTATTGAAAAAAACAAAATTCAAGATGTCGTTGTACGACAGACAGGAAATATTGGCTTAGATTCGTGGGAACCGATTGTCCAAATAACCGTAGGGAATAATCCTAAAGTTACCTATGGAAAAGTAAAGGCGGAACTTGTAGAACGGATCATGAAAGAGCATGTGGTGGGTGGAAAACCGGTGAAAGAGTTCATGATTGAAGCATAAAGATAAAGATAAGGAAAAATTATGGCTTTTTATCGTTCGCACATATTAGTTTCTGTTGACCCTGAGTGCTTACAGAAAGGCGCACATGAAATAATAGATGCACTCAATGATGAACTGGTGCGCAGCGGATTGCTTGATGAAGTACAAGTACTTGAAACCTCTCGTTTAGGTGATCCTCGGCTTTATGGGCCGGATATTATGGTGTATCCGGAAGCCGTACATTATGTAAGGCTAACCAAAGATGATATACCATATCTGGTTGAGGAGCATTTTCTCAAAGGGCGTGTAGTAAGCAAATATCGCGCTGAAGTGGTTTCAGTAGCTGAAGAGGAATTAGGTCCACCGAAACCAAAAGAGATAAGAGTGGTCTTGCGCAATTGTGGAAAGATAGATCCAGAAAACATTGAAGACTATATCGCTGAAGATGGATATCTGGCACTGGCAAAGGCGCTAACTGAGATGACCCCGGAAGATATTATCAGTACAATAAAGGCCTCCGGCTTGCGAGGACGAGGGGGAGCAGGATTCCCAACTGGCATGAAATGGGAATTAACCCGTAAGGCGGATGGAGATGTAAAATACATCGTTTGTAATGCAGATGAAGGGGATCCGGGTGCTTTCATGAATCGCCGTGTATTAGAAAGTGATCCGCATTCTGTGATTGAAGGGATGATCATTGCTGCTTATGCTATTGGGGCGCGGTATGGATATATATACTGCCGGGCAGAGTATCCCATTGCAGTAAAGCGATTGCAGATTGGTATTCAACAGGCAAAGCAGCTAGGATTATTGGGTGAAAATATTTTAGAAAGTGGATTTTCATTCGATCTTGAAGTGAGAAAAGGGGCAGGAGCTTTTGTTTGTGGTGAGGAAACTGCATTAATGGCTTCGATTGAAGGAGCACGCGGGGAGCCACGCACTAGACCGCCATTTCCATCTGTAAAAGGTTTATGGGGAAAGCCAACAAATATAAATAATGTGGAAACCTATGCAAATGTGCCTCAAATCATCCTCAAAGGGGCGGAATGGTTTGCCAGTATGGGCACTGAAAAAAGCAAAGGCACAAAGACTTTCACCATAGCTGGCGATGCTGTCAATACGGGAATTATTGAAGTACCGCTAGGAATAACTTTACGCGAAATCGTCTATGATGTCGGAGGGGGAATAAAAGATGGACGAGAATTCAAAGCTATTCAGACAGGCGGTCCGATGGGTGGATGCTTAACAAAAGATCACCTAGACCTCAAAGTTGATTATGAAACACTTGCCGCAGCTGGTTCGATTATGGGATCGGGCGGTATGGTTATAATGGATGATACGACTTGCATGGTTGATATTGCCCGCTTCTTTATGGAGTTCACTCAGGATGAAAGCTGTGGAAAGTGTATTCCTTGCCGTGTTGGTACCCGCCGAATATTGGAGATATTGGAAAGAATTTGTGATGGGAAAGGCAAACCGGAAGATTTAGATACACTAGAAGAATTATGTGTGCAAGTGAGACGCAATAGTTTGTGTGGGTTGGGTCAAGGTGCACCAAATCCGGTGATTAGTACGTTACAAAACTTTCGCCATGAATATGAAGCTCATATTTACGAGAAAAAGTGTCCAGCAAAAGTATGCCGCGCATTGATCAGTTTCACAATTTTAAGTGAGGTGTGTACTGGTTGTACCGTATGTGCACGCAACTGTCCGGTCAATGCGATAAGTGGGGAACGGCGTCAACCTCATTTTATTGATCAAGATGTGTGCATACGTTGCGGCATATGTGCTCAGGTTTGCAACTTTAATGCTATTGAAATCAATTAGTACCTAAAAGCCAATAAGAGCAATGGCTAAATATTAAGCGAGGAGATCTCTATGTCAGTAAATGTTGTGGACGGTATTCAAGTATATAACGCAGTGCAAAAAGCAATTGAAAAGCATGGCACTCATCGCGAAGAATTAGTACCTATACTCCTAGATGTGAATGCTAGCTTGGGTTACATTCCAGCAGAAGCTGTAAACCTCATTAGTCAAGCAACTAAGATACCAGCTTCTAATGTTGAAAGCGTTGCAAGTTTTTACGCTATGTTGTCAACAAAACCGCGCGGAAGGCACGTTATAAAATTTTGTGAAAATGCTCCCTGTCATGTTATGGGAGGTTATAAAGTATGGCAAGCGCTGCTTGAAGCAATTGGAATTGAAGAGGGTCAAACCAGCGCGGATGGAAAGTGGACATTAGCAACTACAAGCTGTTTGGGTGCTTGCGGCGTCGGTCCTGTCATGTTGATTGATGATGATTTGTATGGGAATGTAACCGCGGAGCAAGTACCTGAAATTCTGAGCCGATATAAGTAAAGGTTCAGAAGAAGGAGAAAAAAGCATGAGTAGAATTAGATCTTTGGTTCTTATATCAAGTGACCCTATGAGTATAAATCGGGGGGCTGTGGAAGTATATGATCGAATGAAAGCTGAGATCCAACGCTTAGGGCTGGCTGAGGAAGTTGAAATAAGTATGATTAAGGATACAGGCCGCCATGATATAGCACCTTTAGTTATTGTCTATCCTGAAGCGGTTGTTTATGGTCCGGTTACTCCAAATGATGTTCCGTTGTTGGTTGAAGAACACTTATTAAAAGGGCGGATCGCTATGGGGCTTCAGGCGCCTCAACGTGAGCTGTCTGGCAGAATTGCATGGATTTCTGCGCGCAAGGGTACTTTACCTGCAGAACAACGAATAGTCCTTAAGAATGTTGGCCTTATTGATCCTTACAATATTGAGGATTATATTTTGAATGATGGATATCAAGCGTTGGCAACCGTATTAACGGAAAAGACACCCCAGGAAGTAATTGATATTATTAAAAAATCCGGGTTGCAAGGTCGTGGCGGAGCGGGGTTTCCCACCGGCATGAAATGGGAGTTTGTTTCAAAGACTACTGGCAAACCTAAATATGTGGTTTGCAACGCTGATGAAAGCGAACCTGGCACCTTTAAGGATCGAGTGATATTAGAGGGAGATCCCCATAGCATTATTGAGGCGATGATCATTGCAGCATATGCTGTAGGAGCAAGTGTTGGGTATATTTATATTCGCGGTGAATATAAGTTAGCTCAAGAAAGAGTGGGAATAGCCATACAGCAGGCAAAGGAATATGGATTTTTAGGTGAAAATATCTTCGGGAAGGATTTCAACTTTGAAATTCATGTCCACAGTGGTGCAGGTGCTTATATTTGCGGTGAAGAAACAGCGCTTATTGAATCAATTGAAGGCAAACGCGGAGAGCCGCGCTCTAGACCACCATACCCAACCACACATGGTTTATGGGGCAAGCCTACACTGGTTAACAATGTAGAGACTTTAGCAAATGTTCCACCAATTTTGCGCAACGGAGCCGATTGGTACCGAAAATTTGGTACCCCAAGCAGTCCTGGTACAAAGGTGTACACAATACTTGGAAATGTAAATGTTACTGGAATGATTGAAGTGCCAATGGGTATAACACTGCGCGAGGTCATTAGTATATTTGCCGGCGGTATGCGGGAAGGATCTACCCTTAAGCTAGCACAAACTGGTGGTTCAAGCGGCTCAATTATTCCAGCAAGTTTGCAAGATACGCCAATGGACTTTGAGTCCTATCGCAGAGCTGGAGTATCACTGGGTTCAGGGGCGTTATTGATCTGCGATGAAAATACATGTGTCGTTGACTTGGCAAGGGTATTATTAAATTTCTTCCGCCGTGAAAGCTGCGGCAAATGCACTCCTTGCAGAGTTGGCACGATACGCGCTTTGGAAATTCTTAATAAAATAGCGGATGGTACGGCCACAATGAAAGATATTGATGATTTGGAGGATATAACTCCAAAAATGGTACAGCTTTCTAATTGCGGGCTTGGTACAACAGCCGGGGTGCCGATTGAAGGGATGCTGAAGCATTTTAGAGCTGAAGTTGAAGCCCATATAAAACTGAAGGTTTGCCCAACTGGGGTATGCCCAATGGATGGCAGTTTGACCAAGCATTCCGAAATTGTACGCAAACTTGTTGCCGTGTAGAGGATTTATTTTAGAATCTTCTTGGATAAACAAAGACAAAGAACTTTTTGAATGATATGATTTCATTTGATGGAGAAAAATTATGGTTCAACTAACAATTGACGGAAAACACATAGAAGTAGAAGAAGGTACTACAGTAATAAAAGCAGCAAAGCAAGCGGGGATAAATATTCCTGCATTGTGCGGTCATCCCAATTTAACTCCCTATGGAGGATGCCGATTGTGTGTTGTTGAAGTTGAAGGCATGCGCACTTTACAAACAGCATGTACTTTACCTGTTAGCAATAACATGGTAGTGCGAACAAATACTGAGTTGTTGCATGAATCGCGCAAATTCATTCTCAGTATGCTATTTAGCGAACGTAATCACTACTGCATGTATTGTCAAGTTAGCGGTGGAGAATGTGAGCTGCAAAATGCCGCATTAGCTGAGGGGATGGATCACTGGCCTTTACAGCCGAATTGGGTGAATTTTCCAGTTGATTCATCTCACCCATATTTTGTGCTGGATCACAATCGCTGCATTTTATGCCGGCGGTGTGTAAGAGCTTGTGCAGAAATTACTGGTAATTTCACACTGGCTACCGAAAATCGCGGCGCACAAACTATGATTATTGCTGATTACAATGTGCCCTTAGGAGAAAGTTCTTGCGTTTCTTGCGGTAATTGTGTGCAAATATGTCCAACAGGAGCATTGATAGATCGCCAGAGTGCTTACCGCGGATTAGCTCCAGATGCTGATCATATACCCAGTACATGTGTAGGATGTTCTGTTGGTTGCAGTGTGGATTTAATTGTACGAGATAATCAGCTCTTGCGAGTAAATGGGGATTATCAGGGTGTTGTAAATAAAGGTGCAATGTGTGAACTAGGCAGATTTGTTCCCATTTTCACAAAGAATACGCGGTTGCACACCCCATTAGTGAGGAAAAATGGAGCACTAAAAGCAGCTAGTTGGGAAGAAGCTTTTTCTGTTATTAGCAGTAAATTAAAAGGCAATAAGAATGTAGCTGCTTTGGTATCTACTCGCTTAAGCGCCGAAGCCCTTTATACCTTCAAGAAAGTATTCCACGATCATTTGGGTTCTTCTATGGTAACCAGCATTGAAGAGCATATTCCCACTGCCGGGCTGGATCAAGTGATTGAAGCCGGTTTAGAAGGCAATTTAAACGATTTGAGTGAAGCCGATACAATTATTGCCGTTGGAGCAGATTTATTTAGAAGCCATCAGGTTGCTGGTTTTATCATTAAGCGCAATCTTCCAAAAGGTGTGCGCCTTGCAGTCATTGACGTGGGAGAAAATATGATGACAGAGCGTGCTGATGTAGTTGTTCAACCTAAACCAGGCACGGATTATGATCTGCTAATGGGCTTGGCAGGCAAGAAGAGCTTTGAAGAAGTTGCGAAGACCACTTATGTTTCTGAGAAAGCTTTTAAAGAATTGCAAAAGTTAATTGCTGAAGCAAAAAGACCAATTTTTGTTTATGGAAAGGGAATTACTTTCCAAGAGGGTAAGAAAAATGAAAAATCTCCTATAAAGGCATTAATAGAGCTGGCAAAATCGGTTCAGGGCAAGTTGTTTAGTCCCAAGGGAAAAGCAAACAGCTTAGCCGGGCATGCTTATGGACTTGATAAAATGTTCACCGCTGAAGGCTATGATGTCGTCTATATAGCCTTAGGTGATGACGAAGCCAGCCAAAACCTTATGCAACGGTTGGAGAAAGTACCTTTCCTCATTGTTCAGGCTAGTTATGATTCAAAACTTACTGCTAAAGCCGATGTTGTACTGCCGGCATACATTTGGGCAGAAGAGGAAGGTCATTATTTGAACCTCGAAGGAAGATTGCAGAAAACAAAAGCGGGGCTTAAGGCTCCCGACGGTGTGCTTTCCAATGGGAAAATATTTGAGTCCATTGCAAAAGCACTGGGCGTATCATTGGATGATAATTGGAAATCAGATTTAGAAAAATATATAAGGGAGTAGATCATGGCTAAACCGAAAATTGCTTCTGATTGGTTAGCTGGTTGTGCTGGGTGCCACATGTCCTTATTGGACATTGATGAACGGATTGCGATTGTTGCAGAACTAGCCGACATTCGAGCAACACCGATCACTGATCTGAAAGAACCAGATGAAAGTGGCGTTGATGTGGGGATCTTGGAAGGAGCTGTAAACTTAACCACAAATGAAGAAGTAGCTCATCGAATGCGCAAGAGATGTAAAATTTTGGTTGCCTTAGGAGATTGTGCAGTATTTGGTGGAGTTCTCACTCACCGAAATATTTGCGGCACTGAAGAGGCACTTAAGAGGGCTTACATTGAAACTGAAAGCACAGATGATTCTGGCAAGATACCTTCAGATCCAGAACTCGGTGTTCCCACAAAGGTGAGAGCTGTTCATGAAGTGGTGGATGTGGATATTTGGATACCTGGCTGTCCACCTGATCCAGATACGATTTTCTACGCCTTAAGTGAATTGGCACAAGGTAGAAAACCTGAAATTAAAGGTGATAAGCTACATTGGCATTAAAAGAGGGTCCTATACGATTAATTTTACCTTTTATGATATAATAACTATAGAATCAGAATAATTGCTTAATAAGTTGAACATAGGAGTAATAAAAATGCCTCAGAAAATTACGATAGAACCTGTGACCAGAATAGAAGGTCATGCAAAGATAACCATTCGCTTGAATGATGAGGGAAATGTGGAGCGGGCTTATCTTCACATAAATGAATTCCGCGGTTTTGAAAAATTCTGTGAAGGGCGAATGTTTTTTGAAATGCCAATGATAACCCCACGTATATGTGGGATCTGTCCTGTAAGCCATCATTTGGCTGCAGCAAAAACTTGTGATCAAATTGTTGGAGCACCTCCTCCAAGGCCAGCCCAACTTTTACGCTCGTTAATGCATCATGCTCAAATACTTCAAAGCCATGGCATGCACTTTTTTGAATTGGCTGGTCCTGATCTGATACTAGGCTGGGATTATGATCCAGCATTGCGTAATGTAGTAGGTCTATTACAAGCTAATCCTGATTTAGCTGTAAAAGCTGTTCAATTAAGAAAGTTTGGTCAAGAGATCATCAAGATATTAGGTGGGCGAAAAGTTCACCCCAATTTTGCTGTGCCAGGTGGAGTAAATAAGGTTTTAACTTCACAAGAACGCGATAAGATTTTGGCAGATTACGATCAAAACTTGCAAACAATTCTAACGGGAATAAAAATATTCAAAGAATGGGCAGAAAAGAACAAAGAAGATATTGAGAAATTTGCAGTTTTTCCCACTGGTTATATGGGGCTTATTACTCCCGAAGAAGGACTTGAGCTTTATGATGGTGAACTATTGCTGGTTGACCAATTTGGCAAGCAGCTGGAACGTTTTGATCCAAAGAATTATTTGCTGTACATCCGCGAGCATGTGGAAGATTGGAGCTATTTAAAGTTTCCTTATTATGCAAAGCTGGGATATCCAAATGGAGTGTATCGCGTTGGACCTTTAGGACGTTGTAATGTTATCAAGAAAATTGATACTCCGTTAGCCCATGAAGCATGGAAAGAATACCGCCAGATCAATAACGGCAAACCGATTGAAAATACATTATATTATCATTATGCACGGCTGATAGAAACGTTGTTTGCCATTGAAAAGATTCACGCTTTGCTGGATGATAAAGATATACTCAGCAATGAAATCATTAATACAAAGCATGAATTCACAGGAAAAGGTGTAGGCGTTTTGGAAGCACCGCGCGGTACATTAATTCACGATTATACAACGGATGAAAGCGGTAAGATTACCCGGGTTAACTTGATTGTCTCCACCGGGCATAATAATTGGGCAATGAGTCATGCTGTTGATAGTGTTGCTAAGACCTACATCAAAAATGGAGATGTTAGAGAAGGTCTGCTTAATCGGGTTGAAGCTGCTGTAAGAGCACATGATCCATGCTTATCATGCTCAACTCATGCTATTGGGCAAATGCCAATGCAGGTTTCTATTCTTGACGCTGAAGGTAATCTAGTTAAAGAGTTGCGGAGAGATTAATTATTTGGTATAGATATAGTAGATAGAATAACCTGTTGGTATGTAGATAGAGAAAGTAATAGGATTTTCGACGTGAAAAGGTAGAATGGCAAAAAGAGGAGGATATTATGTTTTCGGTGGAGGATATTTTAAAAACGAAGGGTAATGAAGTCTATACTGCTACACCTGATATGCCTATCCAAGAAGCTTTGCAAATCATGGCAGATAAAAATTTAGGAGCTTTGGTAGTGATTGAAGGAGAGCAAGTAGTTGGAATATTTTCTGAACGAGACCTAGCAAGGAGAATCATCGGAAAAGATGCTTGCTCTTTGGCGACTAAAGTCAAGCAAATAATGACTTCTCCAGTTACTACCGTATCCCCATCAACTCCAATAGAGGAATGTATGGCGTTGATGACTGATAAGCATATCCGCCATTTGCCAGTAATTGAGAATGATCGTTTAGTGGGGGTTATATCTATCGGAGATGTTGTTAAAGGTATTCTTACTAATCGAGAGGCATTAATTGACCAATTGAAGGATTATATTAGCGGAACCGGCTATGGAAGATAAGTAAAGGGACGCTGTATTTTATTGTAATCATAAAAAAGCGCAGTGGTTTAATAACTACTGCGCTTTTTTGTAAGGTTTGAATGATAATAATACGATCCTTATTTGGCTACACAGATAGATTGACCTACGTATATCCAGTTTGGATTTGGCAGACTATTAATCCACCAAAGCCAGATCCAGCTGACTCCAAAATATTGTCCAATTTTTGAAAGAGTATCTCCTTGCTTGACTACATAGTATTTACTACAGCCGGGGACAGGAGGAGGTGATGGAGGTGGATAAGATGTCGCCACACAAAGAACTTGACCTGGGTATATCAGAGTTGTCCAGAGGTTATTGATAGAATAGAGCCATTGCCATGAAACACCATACATTAAACCAATTCTATAAAGATTTTCTCCCCATTTTACAGTGTGATACCTCGTACAACTCCAAGCTTGTGCAGCTTGTGGAAATGCGAAAGCTGACAAAAGAATTGTAGAACCTAAAATCACTAGTAGCAAAATACGAATACGATTACTTCTTACGATTTCTCTCATCACTGTCCTCCTTATTTTATATAGCATTTGGAAGTTCACTCAGCAATTAAATATGTTATCGGACAGGATGATGTTTTCTTAACCCCAATAATACGCGATCGGGTGTAAGAGGAAATTCATTAAACCACGTACCGCAAGCATCTTGGACTGCGGAAATAACTGCTGCTGGTAGGGGAAGATATGGCATTTCACCGATCCCACGAGCGCCGTACGGACCTATCGGAGCTGGATATTCCAAGATGTTGATGTGCACCTTTTCTGGAATATCTAATATGCTTGGAGTTAAGTAGGTGGCAAATCTATCGGTAAGGACATAACCATTCTTTTGAATGAAATTTTCTAAAACAGTATATCCATATGCTTGAACTATTGCACCTTCAATTTGACCTTCAACTTGTTGTGGATTAATCGCTTTGCCTACGTCATTAGTAGAAATAACATCCAACACCTTAACGTGTCCTGTTTCAGTATCCACTTCTACAGCAGCAACTACTGCCATATAACCATAGGCGAAATTTGGATTGGAGTAGCCGGTTTCTGGGTCTAATGGCGTTGTTCGGGGTGGTTTATACTGATAGGTGCCAATGGCAGGTCTTTCTTCGTCTCGCCACTTTTCTAAAGCAAGTTTGGCTGCACCAATAATGGAATTACCTGCCATAAAAGTCATGCGAGATGCAGATACACTGCCAGAGTTGTTGGTTTCCGCTGTATCGGCAAAAATAGCTTCAACTTTATCAATGGGGACTCCGACAGCTTCGGCTGCAAATTGTCTTAAAACGGTATGACTGCCCTGACCTACTTCCGCGGCAGCATGGCGCAGAACAACTTTCTCGATCTCAGTTTTTCCGTGCAGTTCAATGGTTGCCCAGCATTCTTCGGGGGCTCCATAAGAAAAACCGATATTTTTGAATCCACAGGCAAAACCGATACCGCGCTTTATGGCAGAATTTTGTGAATCAGGTTTCAAGGTTATCCAAGGAAGGTCATCAGTTGCATTAGGTCTTACCCACCCTTTATCGGTCTTTTTCCAACCTGCCTGAAGAGCACAAGCCTCTACGACAGGTGCGATAGTAACTCCTTCGGGCAAGGGAGTACCCACAGATATGATTGAGCCTTCTTTTACAATATTACGCATGCGGAATTCAACTGGGTCTAACCCGAGCAGGTTGGCAAGTTTGTTCATTTGCATTTCAGCGCAAAAATTGCCTTGAGGACCGCCAAAACCGCGAAATGCACCACCTGGAATGTTATTTGTATAGACTGAGTAAGAATCTACTTTGACATTTGGAATTTCGTAAGGTCCGGTGCACATAAGAGTGGCGTTGCCTAATACTTTATTGGAGGTGTAATTATATGCTCCTGCGTCTTGAATAATTTCGACTTCGGCAGCGGTAAGTTTTCCATCTTTGGTAGCTCCCCAGCGAGTGCGAAATTTGAATAAATGTCTTTTATGATGACCAATGATCGATTCTTGTCTTGTCCATATTATTTTTACTGGTCGTTTAATTCCTCGTTGGTGAAGTTTTACCGCAGCTAAAGCAAGGACAATCTGAATAGAGATATCTTCTCTACCGCCAAATGCTCCACCAATAGCTGGATGGATCACTCGTACTTTTTCAAGCGGTAAATCTAAGGCATGAGCGATTTGCTGCTGTTCCTTGTGAGCCCATTGACCAGAAGCGATAACTGTAACTACCTCATTTTCATCAATGTATGCTATACCTGCCTCTGGCTGGAGATAGGCATGCTCCTGCATAGGTGTAATGTATTCGCTTTCAACAATAACATCTGCTTGAGAAAAGCCTTGCTCAATATCTCCTTTGCGAATACGCAAGTGGGTAAGTACGTTGCTCTCTCTATCCGGATGAAGGAGAATGGAATTATCTTTCATGGCTTCATCGGGGTCAGTAACGATGGGCAAATCTTCGTAATCTACTTGAATTAGTTCACGTGCAGCTTCAGCAGCTTCTTCTGATTCTGCGATAACAACGGCTACTTGATCACCTATAAACCGAACTCGATCGGTAAAAGGTTTAGGTGAACCGGGACCGCAAAGTACAGGTTGATCGTATATGCCAAGACCGTATTCGTTAACGGGAACGTCAGGGGCAGTTAAAATATCTATTACACCAGGATAAGCTTTTGCTTGTTGAATATCAATACGATGAACTATTGCGTGCGGGCGATTGGCAAAAAGAATCTTCATGTAGGTTTGATTTGGTAAATTGATATCTGCAGGAAATTGGGCTTTTCCGGTTACTTTTTCATAAGCGTCGAAACGGGGGATAGATTGTCCAATGATTGACATTTTTGCCTCCTTATGTTCAGCTTTTAGGGTTTATCTTTTTGGCAGCGTGCTCTACGGCTTGAGTAATTTTGTAATAACCGGTGCAGCGACAGAGGTTTCCGGCTAAAGCATGCCGAATTTGTTCTTGGGTAGGCTGTGGATTTTCTTTAAGCAACGTGAATGCTGCCATTAAAAAACCTGGAGTGCAATAACCACATTGCACTGCTCCGTCATCTATAAATGCTTGCTGCAGCGGATGCAAGGTGTCACCTGACGAAAGTCCTTCGATGGTTATAATTGTTGAACCGTGTGCTCTCGGAGCTGGCACTAAACAGCTTAGCACAGCTGCACCATCTAAAATTACAGTGCAAGCTCCACATTCACCTTCAGCACAACCATTTTTTGTTCCTGTTAATTGAGCATTATCTCGAATTAGGTCTAGCAACGTTTTGTGATGACCGTTTTCAAAAGAATAAACCTTGCCATTAATATTCGTTATGATTGGTTTATCCCAATACAAATTATCTTTTTTCTTAAAACATGTCGCTGCTTCTAGAGATGGTGAGGTAGCAGAGAAAGTTGGATCAACTAGAAGGGGGTAATTTGTTAACTGGGCTTCCTTATTTTGTTGATTCATGAGTTCATGGATTGCACGAATCACACATACTTTTACTGTTTCTTGGCGGTATGCTGCTGAGGCTCGAATATCATCAATGGGTTTTGCAGCTTGGCTAGCAATTTTAGCTACTTCATTTATAGTTTCTATAGTTAATGGCTTTCCGATGAGCCACTGTTCTGCCTCTTCTGCGTGAATTATCGTAGGAGCTACAGCACCTAAGGTGATGTTTGCCCTTTTTACTTTTTCCTCTTCAAGCTGGAGCACTATCGCTGCATTTACGATAGAAATGGCATGAGCTTTGCGTAAGCCTAGTTTATAAAAATTGCCTATTGAGTTATTGAGTGCAGGAAATTCAATGTCAATCAACATTTCGTCGGAGGAAAGGACAGTGCTGCGTAAGCCCGTATATAACTCTTTTAGAGGAATGCTTCTTTCGCCACGAACAGATTTTACTGTGATACGAGCATCTAAAGCCATGAGCACAGTGATTGTATCGTTAGCAGGTGAAGCTGTTATAAGGTTGCCTGCAATTGTGCCACGGTTTCGTATCTGAGCAGATCCTACTTGAGAACATGCTAAAGCAAGGGGCAAAGCTTCTTTTCTTAGGAGTGGAGAAGCTACGACATCATTGTGAGTCGTTGCCGGACCAAGATGGATGAATCCTTTATCATCTTTGTAAATATAACGCAGTGATGAGAGCCGTGAGATGTCAATCAAATGATTTATTCCTTTGCGTTGCCCATACCGCATTTCTAGGAGCAAATCAGTACCTCCTGCAATAATTCGGGCTGAAGCATGTTCTTCAGAAAGGATTTTCAACACTTCGTTAGTATCTTGTACTATAGAATATTTCTGCCACATATTTACCTCAGATAATAAGATTTTAATGGCTTTTGAAAGCGATACCGCAATTATAGCTTAATTTAGAAAAACAGACAGAATTTCTAAGATTTTTATTAAACTTCTAT
>DAOUFY010000021.1:0-24684 GCA_034429745.1 Anaerolineales bacterium | reverse complement strand
GAGATGAAAGAAACGAATAATGAGAGGTATGATCACAAAAAGAAAGGTGAAGGCAGCAAAACAATAAAAGAGTACCAGGGGGTGAAAATCCAGAATAAAATATCGCTGCCAAAGGCGGCGAATGAACAATTTGAATAAAATTAACGAGGTTTTAGGAATATACTTCCAAAGTTTTATCTTACTTACTTCTTTATCATAGACTGGCCTAACTTTTACATTAGCCACACGATAACCTTGAATGTTCAGCATACATAATATTTCAGCATTATAGCCATAACCGCGAGTCATATTTCTTATGGGCAAAGTACGCAATACACTGTTGCGGATTGCATTATAGGCACACTGTGGATCCATCAATGAATAGTAACCCGTCGCGAACTTTGTCAAAATAGTCAGCAAGGCATTGCCAAAAAAACGATAGCGAGGCATAGAAACAATGTCTTGATGCAGCAAACGGTTGCCTTTGGCGTAATCATACCCGCCAACAATAATCTTATCCAGCAAAGCTGGCAAATCTGCAGGGTGCATTTGGTTGTCTCCATCCATAATAACGGTAATATCCACATCTGTCTCTAGGCTTGCCAAATAACCATCTGCAACCGATTTGCCTAAGCCTTCATTTTTTTCATGCTTTATTACCATAATGCGAGGATCACGGCTTTGACAGGCTAGTATTTTCTCATGCGTCCGATCAGTGCTGCCATCATTGACAACAAAAATATGATCGACTATGGAAGGAATGCCCTGTAAAGTTTCTGAAATGAGTTTTTCTTCATTATACGCCGGCACCACTACGCCAATTCGATGTTCTTTATACATATCACTATATATATATAAAACCTTTGCTACACTTCCTCAACTGTATGATCAAGAAAGCGGCGCGCGAACGTAAGCAGGGCTTCAACATCTTCAAATGAAGATACCAATCCCATAGAAATGCGCACTGCACCGCTGCTTTTATCATCAATACAGCGTCGGAAATCGTCTATAGTCATAAAACTATGATCAACAAAACAGGAATTCAACTTTTCAGCCGTCAAGCCCAAAGCAACCTCACCACCGCCTGGGTTGCAAAAACACCCGGTACGCAGAGAGATCTTACATTCATTTGCCCGCGCTTCAACCAAGCGGTGATCAATAAAATGCCCATTGCGATCGTAGAAATTAAGCGTAACGGTAGCGCCGCGCTGTCGGGTATCAGCCGGTCCATACAATCGAACAAGTTTCTTGCCGTTACTGTGCTGCAAAGCCAGCAGTTCTTCAAGTAAATACTGGGTAAGAGCAGTGAGCCGTTGATGAATTACCTCATACCCTATGGTATTAATATGCCGCAAACCAATGCTTACCGCTGGCAGCATAAGGTAATTCAGTGTACCATCTTCAAATCCCTCTGCACCTTTTTGCAGATAGTAACGATCACCTTGCACAGAAGCTACGGTTATGGTACCACCGGCAAACCACGGGCGATGCAGCTTTTCCATTGCCTCATGACGGGCGATCAGTGCACCAATGCCAGTCGGGTAACCAAATATCTTATAAAACGAAAGACAAACAAAATCCGGCTTCACCCGACTTAAATCTAAAGCATTGGTAGGAGTAAAAGCTGCTGCGTCAAGCAGCACATCCCATCCGGCGGCTTTTGCCCGCTCCACCCAAGATAGATCATGCTGCACACCTGAAAAATTAGATTGGGCAGGATAAGCAAATAAATGGTTATCTCCTTTATTTGCTTGTTGGATATGCTGCTCCAATGCTTTTTCATCCAAGCGCAGTTCAGGCGGCAAAACAGGGCTATACACCACTTTTGCGCCACGAGCACGGGCAAATTCGCGAATACCATTAACCGAATTGTGATTATCAAAAGTGAGCAAATAAGTGCTTGAAGACGTAAAAGGATAAGCTTCTCCAATCAGCTTCAACGCTCCGCTAGCATTTTGTGTGAACACGCACACATATTCATCTGCGGAAGCGTTAAAGAACTGCAATACGTCTTTGCGGGTCTGTTCAATAGCTTTGGTAGCCACTAATGAAGTAGGATTAGTGGAATGAGGATTGCCCAACACTTCATTTAAGAGCCAACGTGAATGTTCCTGCACCTGAGAGGCAGCATAAAGTCCGCCGCCAGTATAATCCAAATAGATATGATTGCCCTGATCAAGGCGAGCATACTCTGTTCGGCGCAGCTCATCCAAAATCTGGGTACGGCGATAGGCAGGAAATCGTTCTAAAAATTTTTCTTTTCTTTCAGCTAAGTATTCTTCGCGGCATATATTCGTCATCTCAACCTCACTCAATGGACTGCCTAGCTAATTTCAATCCCTAAGCTTAAAATTTCTTCGCGTACATACGCTTTCACTGCCTCAGCTGAGGATAAAGTTAACGCATGTTCGGCAATGCGCTTAGCTGTAGGAACATCTAGCGAGCGCAAAATATGTTTTGCCAATGGTATAGCAATGGGGTTCATGCTGAACTCATCGAGTCCCATACCCAGTAAAATCGGAATAGCCAGCGGTTCACCTGCTAATTCGCCGCAGACACCTACCCATTTGCCACATGAGTGAGCCGAATCAATGACCATACGGATCAAACGCAGCACGGCCGGCGCAAAAGCACTAGCAAGGTGAATCAAGTGCGGGTTTGTCCGATCCACAGCCAAAGTGTATTGGGTCAAGTCATTCGTCCCAATGGAAAAGAAATCTACAAGGGGAGCTAACTTGTCTGCCATAATTGCAGCAGATGGAACTTCAACCATAATTCCCACTTCGACCTGTGAGGCGAAAGTCTTGCCCTCTTCTTTAAGCTCTTCCACGCATTGCTCCAAAATCTGTTTCGCTTGGTGAATTTCATCTTCTACGGTAACCATGGGAAACATAATTTTTAGGTTAAACCCTTCCCCAGCGCGCAGAGCAGCTCTTAACTGTGGCTTAAACAGTTGAGGATTTGTAAGGCAAAGCCTTAACCCGCGTTCACCTAGGAAAGGATTCATCTCGCGCGGCAAGTTCAAGTAGGGAATTTCTTTATCCCCTCCAATATCACTTGTTCTCAGCACAACCGGCAACTTGCCAAATACGGATAATATCTCACGATAGGCTTGAACCTGCTCTTCTTCATCGGGCATCGTGGCGCGCTCAAGATAAAGAAATTCCGTGCGCAATAAACCCACCCCCTCGGCGCCATGTTGAATGGCTGTTTTTGCCCCCTGCACATTGCCGATATTGGCTACAACTTCTACACGTTTTCCATCCTTAGTAACAGCCGGCTCGTGGCAGCGAGCAAGTGTGCGTTGTTTTAAGCCCTTGGCAGCTTCAAGTCTTTTTTGATATTCATCCAGTAAAGCTTTATCTGGATCAACATACAGCTTTCCTTGGCTGCCATCCAAAATCACAAGACTGTCATTTGGTATCTCAAGAATGTCAATGGGACAACCCACAACGGCAGCTAAGCCCAAACTGCGAGCCAAAATCGCTGTATGAGAGGTTTCACCTCCTTCTACGGTACAAAAACCCAACACCATCGTTTTGTCAAGCTGAACGGTATCAGAGGGCGTTAAATCTTTAGCTAAAATAACCGAAGGTTTGGATAAACTCAGTTGCGGCTTAAAAGGCTTATTTTGAAGAACGGCGACCAACCTCAGCCCCACATCGCGCACATCAACAGCTCGCGCTTGAAAATACTCGCCTTCCAATTGAGAAAGCAGTTGAGCATAATGCTCCGCTGCATCCCATACGGCTGCTTCAAGGTTAATGTGCTGTTCGGTAACCAAATTTTCAATCATCCCAATCAGCTCTGGATCTTCTAACATGCTGATATGAGCTTGAAAAATTTCTGCGTCTTTTTCGCCCACTTCCTTGCGGGCTTTTTCAAACAATTCGCCTAACTGCTGTTTTGCTTCCTCAACGGCAGCCGGCAAACGGCTGAGTTCACTTGCTGCATCCGTAATAGGGCAGCGATCCACTGTAATGGGTTCTTTATGAAATAATAACGTTGGTCCTATTGCAATTCCATGAGAAGCAGCAATGCCAGAATAAGTAATCATATCTTTTCTCCTATACGAAGACATTCCTCGAGGGATAAAGTACCATCATAGATAGCCTTTCCAATAATCAAACCAGCACAACCAATCTGCCGCGCTTGCAGCACGTCTGCTTTGCTGCGTACTCCACCGGAAGCGATGACAAAACAGCCGCTTTGCTGTACCAACTCAGCCGTAAAGGTGATGTTAATCCCTGTGCCAACGCCGTCACGGGCAGTATCTGTATAGATGACCCATTTTAATCCTTTTTGCAACCAGTTTCTGGCAAACTCAAGTGCTCGAATCTCGGTTTGCTTAACCCAGCCATGAGTTTGCAAAAAGCCATCTCGGGCATCCAAACCTAATACAACTCTATTGCTGCCATAAGCCGCCAAAGCTTCTTCCAGAAAGCGGGGATCTTCTATTGCTGCAGTGCCTAAAATAACGCGGTCAGCACCCTGTTCCAGAGCTTTTTTTATTGCTTCCAGCGAGCGAATCCCACCGCCTAATTGGATTTTCACTGAAGCAGTGTTTGCCACGCGGCAGATCGCAGCAATGGCTTTCTCATTTTCCTCCTGGTTATCATTAAATGCACCATCAAGGTTAACCACATGCAGCCAAGTTGCGCCAGCCTCAATCCAACGTTGCGCGCGCGCAGCCGGATTTTCATCATAAATAGTTTGCTGAGCAGCATCACCCTGCCGCAGGCGAACCACTTTACCAGAACGCAAGTCAATTGCGGGATATAATGTAAATCCTTGCTCCATCAGTAAACCAGATAATAGTTAAATAACTAAAAAATTTTCTAGAATCGCTAAGCCAACCCGTTGACTTTTTTCTGGGTGAAATTGCACCCCAAAAACATTATCTCGCTGCACCATACTAGCATAATGAATGCCATAATCTGTTTCAGCGGTAATATCAGCTTCTACATCCGGTGCACAATAATATGAGTGATTAAAGTACACATACGCCCCATTAGCTATGCCATTTAATAAAGCGGATTCTCTTTTATGCCACAATTGATTCCAGCCGGTATGAGGAACCTTATAATCATTAGGCAGCTCGAAGCGGATCACTTTACCAGGTAATATACCTAAACCTTTATGTGTGCCCAACTCCTCGCTCCACTCAAAGAGCGCCTGCATGCCTACACAAATACCCAATAAGGGAATACCGCGCTCAATCATTGTGAACACCGCTTCATCCAACTTTTTGGAACGCAAGCCGTGCATAAAATCCCCAAACGCTCCCACACCCGGCAACACCAATTTCTCAGCCTTTAGCACTTGGCTAGGATCATCAGTCAAAAGAACTTCAGCCCCGAGTGATTCTAAAGCTTTGTACACCGAGCGCAGGTTTCCTGTGCCGGCATCAACGAGAACAAAACGTCCTTTCGCGGCCATTCCCTTTATTATACCAATCCACCTTTCGTTGAAGGTATTTGCATAGAGCGCCGCTGTTCTATTTGGGTTGCTCCATCCAAAACTCGCCCCAAGCCTTTAAAGAGAGCTTCGGCTTGATGGTGATCATCCTGCCCATACAGGATGTGGGCGTGCAAATTGCAGCGCGCCGCAACAGAAAAAGAATGAAAGAAATGAGCAAACAAGGTTGAAGGAATCCTCCCTACTTCAGGTGAATGCCATTCTCCTTTAAAAACTGCATAAGGGCGGCCAGAAAAGTCAACCGCAACGAATACTAATGTTTCATCCATTGGCATAAAAAGCGACGCTGTTCGCACAATGCCTCGTCGCTCGCCCAGTGCTTGATCAAAAGCCTGTCCCAAACAGAGGGCAATATCTTCTACCGTATGGTGAACATCCACCTGCAAATCGCCCTCAGCTTGAAGTTCAAGATCAAACAAACCATGCACAGCGACGTGGGACAGCAAATGATCCAAAAATCCAATTCCAGATTGGAGCTGATATTTCCCGCTTCCATCAATATTTAAGAAGAGCTGAATATTGGTTTCGTTTGTTTTTCGGCGAACTGTAGTTGTACGTTGAGTGAAGGTTTCCATCAGGTTATACTCCATAGTAAAAGCGAAATTTCTAATTAAGCTTATACATGTCGCCAATTTCATGCAGCGCGTTGATCAAGGCTTCGGTGTGTTCCGGCTTGCCAACACTAATGCGGATATGATCCTGCAAGCCGGGTTTGTCAAAATAGCGCACGAGAATTCCATAACGGCTAGCTAAAGTCGCCTTGAGCTCTGCAGCTGTAAGAGAACCTTGCTTCTCAAAGTTAACCTTGCACAAGATGAAATTTGCTCTGCTCGGGTACGGCTGCAAGTAAGGAATGCGAGCAAGCAATTCCAGCATATGCTGTCGTTCCTTGCATAACATAGCCACAGTATTTCCTATGTAATCAATATCTGCCAAGGCAGCAATGGCTGCTTCACTGGCAGCTACATTCACATTATATGGTTGCTTAGCTTTCCAAAGTGTAGGCATTATCCATGCCGGAAAACAGCCAAACCCAACGCGCAGTCCGGCTAGCCCTGCCCACTTGCTGAAAGTGCGCAGAACAATGAGATTCTCTCGCTTGAGCACCTCGGACAACCTGGTTGCCTGAGAACCAAGCTGCCCATCCTCAGAGAACTCAATGTATGCTTCATCTAGCACGACAAGAAGAGGAAAAGCCAGCAATTCTTCAAGCACTTCTGCGGGCAGCATAGAACCATCTGGATTATTGGGAGAAGCTAAAAAGAGGATTTTAGGCTTATACTTGCGGATTGCCTGTTTTAAGCCATCCATATCCAGAGTAAAATCGGCTTGACGCGGTACTTCAACAACTCTTCCGCCGTCCACCAATGTATCAAATGGATACATCCCAAAAGTCGGCGGACAGCTGATCACCACATCATCTTTTTCAAGTGTAACGCGCAGGATTAAATCTATCAATTCATCTGCTCCGCTGCCGCAAAGGATATTTTCCATCGGCAAGCGATGCGTCTGTGCCAAAGCACTCCGCAAAGCACGGCTTTCAGGGTCAGGGTAAATGTGAGGAAATGCCAATTGAGCTAGAGCTTGGCGCACCTTGGGAGATATTCCATACGGGTTTTCATTAGCATCCAATTTGATAATTTCTTTCACATCCCTTCCCAAACGCGCTGAAAGAACTTCAAATGGCTCAATAGGAACATAAGGTGGAAGAGCTAGCAAGTGAGGTCGAAGTAATTCCATCATAAGCTTATCTTACCATAAACTCAATTTTTTTTCATGGTGAAGAACAATTTTTGATTAAAATGTGGTATATTTAACCAAGTTTGGTGTTATAAGGTATTATAGCAACCTTGTAAGGTGTGAGATGACTGAAACCCAAATAATTCCTGAGGAAGAAAATATTTTAGTGGTGGATGACGCTCTGGTTAATTTGCGTATGCTTTCGCGCATTCTCCAAGCAGAGGGTTACCAAGTGCGTACTGCCAACAGCGGCCAAGCTGCTCTTGAAGCTGTTGAAGCCGCAATCCCAAGCTTGATTCTTTTAGATATTATTATGCCCCACATGGACGGCTATGAGGTGTGCCGCACCCTAAAAAGCCAGCCACATACCAAAGACATTCCCATCATATTCATCAGTTCCCTAGACCAAACAGAAGATAAACTAAAAGCCTTCGCTCTTGGGGGAGTAGATTACGTTACCAAACCCTTCCAAACTCCCGAAGTTCTCGCTCGCGTTAAAGCACACCTTACCTTACGGCACTTACAGCAGCAGCTAGAAAACACCAACCTTCAATTAGAACAAAAAGTACGCGAGCGAACCCAAGCGCTTATCCAGGCAAATGAAAGATTGCAAGCCGAAATTCAAGAGCGAATAAAAACCGAAGAAGAATTGCGTCGTACCCAAGAACGTTACGAATTGGCTGTTCAAGGGACAAATGATGGAATATGGGATTGGGACCTTGAACAAGATCAAATTTATTTCTCCCCCCGCTGGAAAGCTATTTTAGGTTTTGAAGACCACGAACTGCCTAACTCACTTGAGGAATGGTTCAATAGAGTGCACGCTAACGATCTTGCGCGGCTGCGCTTAAGTATTCTTAATCACGTTGAAAATATCACCCCATTTTTAGAAGAAGAATATCGCATGTACCACAAAGATGGCAGTTTGCGCCATGTTCTTACCCGCGGCGTTGCTATCCGCAATAAACAAGGCAAAGCCTATCGCATGGCTGGTTCTCAAACGGATATCAGCTACCGTAAGCGCATGGAAGAACAATTATCGCATGATGTTTTTTACGATTCCCTCACTGCCTTGCCCAATCGTTCCCTATTCCTTGAACGCCTGAAAACCTCATTGGCAATGAACGAAAAAAGGGATGATTATCAATTCGCTGTTTTCTTGCTGGATATAAACCGCTTTAAAGCTGTAAACGAAAATTATGGTTACCGGCTTGGCGATTTGCTTTTAGCAGAAATTAGTTGGCGACTAAAATCTTTTATACGCCCAATCGATACTCTCGCAAGAATAGGAGAAGATGAATTTGCCATCATCCAAGAAAACATTGAAAGCCTTGAAGCTGTCGAAGCCTTAGCAAATACGATCTTACAAAGCTTTGCGGAACCATTTGATTTGGAAGGCAATGAGCTATATATCACCCTCAGCATAGGTATCGCCATAAGCACCATCAACCCCGATAACCTCACACTTGTCTTGTCAAGTCAAACCAAAGGGGAGCAAATAATTCGCGAAAGGTATCAGCATATTGACGAGATCTTGCGCGACGCTAGTATCGCCCTGAAACGATCAAAAGCAGCCGGCGAATCACATATCGAAATATTCAGGCCAACGATGCGCCGTCGTTCTATCCTGCGCCTTGATCTTGAAACAGAGCTTCGAAAGGCTATTGAAAAGGAAGAACAAATTGAAGTGCATTACCAACCCATCGTTATGCTGGAAACAGGTCGCATTGCTGGCTTTGAAGCTCTTGTCCGCTGGCGACATCCACAGCGCGGATTGATCCCACCCTTTGATTTTCTTCCCTTAGCTGAAACTACCGACCTTATTCTCTCATTGGATTGCTTGGTCCTGCGTAAAGCCTGTACACAAATCGGCACTTGGCAAAGTGTTTTCCGTACTTTCCCGTTATTAATGCTATGTGCGAACATCTCTGCCAAACACTTGCGTCAATCTTGCTTATTAAACTGCTTGCAACAACTTAAAAAAGACAATCGCATTGAACTTTCAAGCCTCCATCTGGAGATTACAGAAACCTTATTAGTCGAGAACATTCCTTATGCAACTCAACTGCTGCATCAGATACGCGAAATGGGTGTAAAAGTCTGGATGGATGATTTTGGCAGCGGCTATTCTTCTCTCAGCTATTTACATCAACTAGCTATTGATGGCATAAAAATTGATCGTTCCTTTGTAGAACAACTGCCCCAAAATACCAACAGCCACAAAACAGTTCAGATAATAACAATACTCGCCAAAGAAATGGGTATGGGCGTCATAGCAGAAGGAATTGAAAATGAAAACTCACTTGAAGCGCTGCGCAAACTAAATTGCCGCTATGGGCAAGGGTTTTTATTTTCTCAACCTCTGCCTGCTGAAGAAGCTGAAAAATTACTTCGAATAGATATCGAACGAAACGGTTTCTTTGCAGCTTTAGTAAATGAAAGTTCCTTACTCAATGGATAAAGGTAAACTATTTTCATGCTTCCATTTGAACCCCAAACCATCAGAGTATTGCTTATCGAGGATGATCAAGGCGATGCTGAACTCATTAACTTGATGTTTGATGAAGTTGATCGGATTACATTTCAGGTAAAATGGGCAAAAAAGATAAACGAAGCTCTAGACACTCTCGCCACTGATAATTGTGATGCCGTCTTGCTTGATCTTACCCTTCCAGATGCGCAAGGCTTAGAAGCTTTTATCAGGCTTCATGACTCCTACCCTGAGTTGCCTATTGTCGTCTTAAGTGGGTTGGCTAACGAAAAGGTTATCTCTCAAGCCATGCAAAGTGGTGCCCAAGATTACTTGATCAAAGGCGAGATCAACAGCCAAAGCTTAAGCCGTTCGCTGATTTATGCAATTGAGCGCAAAAAAGCCGAAAAAGCATTGCGCGATTCCCAAAAATTGGCTAGTTTAGGCACATTAGCTGCCGGCATTGCCCATGAAATTAACTCCCCCCTGCAAGTTATTACTGGAATTAGCGAAAGTCTCATTCGCAAATTGCGCAGCAACACAATAGATTCTGAGCAAGTCATCCGTAACCTCGAAACTATCAACCGTAACAGCTGGCGAGTGGCTGATATTGTCCGCTCCTTGCTCACCTATGCTCGCGCAACGGTTGACGAAATGCACGATCATGATCTCAATGAAATTGTCAAGGATTCTCTGCTCTTAATTGAACATCAACTTTTAAGTTGGGCAAACATCACCGTTCATACACTATTATCACCGCTTATGCCTCCTTTGCTTTGCGATCGCAACAAAATCACTCAAGTAATCCTTAACCTGCTTACCAATGCGCGCGACGCATTGCCCTCAGGGGGAGAAATAACTATATCCACTCTTTATGATGATCAGAATAAAAAACATATCCTCCAAGTAAAAGACAATGGAAAGGGTATTCCACCTCATCAGCTAAGAAGTATTTTTGATCCTTTTTTCACCACCAAGCCGATTGGGCAAGGAACAGGATTAGGACTATCCATCGTGTTAGGCATCGTACGCGCTCATGGGGGCGCAATTGATGTAGAAAGCCAAGAAGGTGTCGGAACAACGTTCACGATCACTTTACCTTCCAAACCTTCAACAAACGGATCAAAAAAGAACATTGATACTACCCCACAAACCGAAGGCAACACATCCTATTTAGGGAGATTTGATTGAAAAATTCTTATAATATTTTTAGTAAGGAGAAACAAGCAACGTGAGATTAGGACCCCCCATCGAGTTATTAATTGTAGATGATGATCAAGGTGACATTGATTTAGCTCTTGAGCTGCTGCAAGAGTCAAAATACCCTCTTCACATTCAAACACTAACAGATGGAGAACAAGCCATACAATACTTACGGCAGCAGCCGCCCTTTGAAAACTCCACCAAGCCCCATCTTATCTTGCTTGACCTTAACCTGCCTAGAAAACATGGCTTTGAAGTGCTCAATGTCGTCAAACAAGACCCTTACTTAAAATCCATTCCTGTAATCATTTTAAGCACTTCAGCTTTAGATAAGGATATCTTAAAAAGTTACGCTCTTGGAGCTAATTGCTATCTTACAAAACCCATGGACTATAATGGGTTTGTTCAAGTCATTCATTCCCTAGATGCTTTTTGGTTTTCTAATGTTCAGTTACCGCAAGAGTGATCATGATGGAACTATTGCAAGTTCTTTTAATTGAGGATAATGAAGAAGATGCTTTTTTCATTCAGAAGATGCTGAGTGAAATCTCTGATCAATCCATCAAAATCACTCATATCAGCCGTTTCAATGAAGGCATGTCGTACCTTCAAAAAAATAATAATGTTGATGTGGTTCTGCTCGATCTAAATTTGCCGGACACACAAGGGTTATCCTCGCACCAACAACTCTTTGCGACCTTTCCACACTTACCAGTGCTCATCACAAGTGGGTTAAATGATCAAAACATAGCCATACAGGCTGTCCAGAGCGGTGCCCAGGATTACTTAATCAAAGGCGAGTTTAACAGCACCACCTTAAGACAGGCTATCCGTTACGCCATCGAGCGAAAGCAAATTGAAGAAAAGATTCGCCAAGCCAACGAAGAACTTGAAAAACGCATCTTAGAACGTACTGCAGAACTTGTTCGCGCCAACTCTGCCTTGCAGCATGAAATTGCAGAGCGCCAGAAAATTGAAGAAGCCTTGCGTCACTCTCAAGAGCAATTCTTTAAAGCATTTCAAAATAACCCATCAGCAATTGCTATTCTTTCACGCGATGACTACCGCTATATTGATGTCAATGAAAGCTTTGTTCTCCTCACCGGTTACTCACGCGAAGAATTATTGGGGAAATCACCAATTGATTTTAGCATTTTTCTCGATGAGTTGGAATTTTACCAAATATCTGCCAAAGATACAGACAATGAAAAAGGTATCCTCCGTGAATCAAAATTGCGCCATAGCTCCGGGAAAATTATTGAAGTACTGCATAGTATTGAACAGTTTGATATCGGTCAACACCAATATCTCATACACACATTTATTGACATAACTAGTCGCAATCAACGTGAACGCGAACTAGGTGGAATAGCCGCGATGGCTACCGCTCTGCGAACAGCCCAAACCTACACCGAAGTATTGCCAATTGTGTTGGATAATGCTACACAAATTACCGACGCTGAAGGTGCTGCTTTAGTTATGGTGGAAAAATCAAGCACTCAAGATATGACAATTGATCTCGCCACAGGAGTATGGGAAGAGCTGAATGGCAGCAGATTAACAAGTCAGTCTGGAATACCTCCACAGGTCATTTCCTCCCGAAAACCTCTGATTAAAAACGAGCATCAATCCCATGTATTTTATCCCGAGGAACAACTTTTTCAGCTTCACTCCATCGCAGCTGTACCATTAATCGCTCAAGATCAGCTGTTGGGTGTTCTAATAGTTGGTCGAGACCCATCTTTCAATTACAGTGATCTGCGTCTGCTTAGCGCTATTGGGGATATAGCCGCCAATGCTCTATACAACCTTGACTTATACGAGGATACTGTTAAGCAGCTCCTCCAAACCCAAGCTTTGCGTTCTATTGATCAAGCTATTAACGCCAGCCTTGACTTGCGCTTAAGTCTCAATAAAGTGCTTGAGCAATTGGTTGGATATCTAAATGTTGATGCAGCTGCCTTTTGGCAATTTCATCCCGGCTTACAGGAGCTCACTTTTATTGCCGGCCTTGGTTTCCGTACAAAAGCTATCCAACGAGACAAGCTGCGTTATGGAGATGGCTATATCAGCCGAGCTATAATAGAACAAAAGATCATTTACCTTCCAGACTTGCGAATTGCCAACCCGCCTTTTTTAAGAACTTCTCTTATTCATGAGGAAAAATTTCTCAGTTACTTCGCCATACCAATTATTGCCAAAGGGCAAACCCTGGGTGTTTTAGAAATCTTTAGACGCACTTCGGCCATTGAAGATCCCAGCTGGTACGATTTCTTAGAAGCTTTAGCTACCCAAGCGGCCATCGCTTTTGATAACGCTACGCTTTTCGCCAATCAAGTTCGTTCAAATTATCAACTCACACAAGCTTATGAAGCTACTCTAGAAGGATGGGTACGCGCTTTAGACCTACGCGACAACGAAACCGAAGGGCACTCTTTGCGCGTAGTAGAATTATGCCTCAAGCTTGCCCGCAGGCTTGATGTTGATCCAGAAGCATTGATTCACATCAAGCGCGGCGCTCTCCTGCATGATATTGGGAAAATTGGTGTCCCGGATCACATTTTGCGCAAGCCGGCTGCCCTTACGGATGAAGAATGGAAGATCATGCGCATGCACCCTATTTATGCTTATGAAATGCTTTCACCTATCGAATACTTGCGCCTAGCCATAGATATTCCCTATTGTCATCATGAACGTTGGGACGGCAGCGGCTACCCACGCGGCTTAAAAGAAAAACAAATCCCTCTTTCCGCGCGTATTTTCGCTATTGTTGATGTTTGGGATGCCCTTACCTCCGATCGCCCTTATCGCCCGGCTTGGTCCCCTCAAGAAACACTGGACTACATCATCAAGCAAAGTGGAAAACACTTTGACCCTGACATTGTAGCTGCATTTGTCGAAATGATTCGCGAAGAAGAAGATAATGCCGCTTCTTACGCGCTCGAGTAAATAACAATCTTCATTGCTTTAATATAACTCTAAAGGCAAAAGCGGGAGGTTTAATTGTTTATGCCTTTTCCTATTACTGAATCCCAACGAGAAATTTGGCTTTCACATCAACTTAGCAGTGAAGCAGCGTGTTCATATAATGAAAGTTTTTCTCTTTCATTAACTGGTGCTTTCAATTCCCAAGCTTTTAAGCAAGCTGTACATGAGCTCATTCAACGCCATGAATCGCTGCGTCTAATCTTTGATGCTCACGGAGAATCCTTTTTTATTCTGCCGGAACTAACCATAGAAATCCCTGTATTAGATTATATGCCCTTAGCTGAAGAAGAAAAACACCAGCAATTTAGCGAATTGTTACACCAAGAAGCAAGCTCTCCTTTCAACTTAGAACAGGGACTATTGCTACGAGTAAAAATAGTCTGCTGGAATGAACAGAAGCATATCATCCTCTTCATTGCACATCATATTATCTGCGACGGATGGTCGTGGGGTGTGTTGTTCCGTGAGCTTTCTCAGCTATATTCAGCTTTAGTCAACCAACAACCTTGCTGTCTGAAAGAAGCACCACATTTCAGTGAATACGCTCTGGCCCTGCATCGCCAAGCACAATCTTCAGAAACAGAAGCAGCCCTTGAGAAATGGAGGCAATGGTTCAGTGAAGGAATTCAAGATTTAGACCTGCCTACGGATTATCATCGCCCAGCTATGCGCAGTTTTTTTTCCGACAGGCTGGATGTAGCCATTGATGCGCAACTTATAACAAAGCTACAATCAACGGCTGCAAACTTAGGTTGCACTCTAGCCACTTTTCTTCTAGCAGCTTTTGAAGTGCTCTTCTATCGCATCAGCAGTCAAGAGCAATTCTCATTAGGTGTACCTTTCGCCGGACAAGTATTCTTTGGGATGGAAGGATTAATTGGCCATTGTGTAAACCTCCTCCCGCTACCGACAAGGATCAACCCGACACAATCATTTGACGAATACGTAGATGCACGACGTTCGATCCTGCTAGAAGCATACGATATTCAGTTCGTTGGTTATGGAAAAATCCTCCAATCGCTTGAAATTCCACGCGATACAAGTCGAATACCTCTTATCCCTATTACACTGAACATAGAACAATCTATCGCTGAGTCCTCGCTCCATTTCAGTGGATTAACGTCAGAGGTGTGTATCAACCCCAACCCTTTCCACAACTTTGAAATATCCATTAATTTAACAAAATTCCAGAGCAACCATCGTTTTGAAGTTACCTACAATACCAGCCTTTTTAAAAAAGAGACAATCCAAAAATGGTTTGAAATCTTGCTTTGCTTGCTTAAAGGAATCCTTGAAGACCCTAAAACCCCTGTGTATCGTCTTCCATTGATGACAGAAGCGGAAAAGGAGGTGATCCTTCATCAGTGGAGCAATACAACGAGCACTTATCCGCGTGAAGCCGGCATTGCTGCTTTGTTTGAAAATACTGCCATGCAGTTTAATAATAAAATAGCCATAAAAGATCAAGCGACCAGTTTAACCTATGATCAATTAAATCAACTAGCTAACTTTATAGCTCACAAGCTCATTTCAAAAGGTGTCGAAAAAGGAGATATTGTTGCTGTAAGCATAGAACGCAGTTGGCAATTTGTTACTACTATCTTGGGAATATTAAAAAGTGGGGCTGCATATTTGCCATTAGATCCTCAATATCCAAGCAAAAGAACCGAATTCATACTCAAAGATGCTCAAGCCAAGCTTCTGATCACCCAGCACCATCATAATTCCAAATTATCTCAACTCAGTGATATCGAAATTGTCATTTTTGAAGACATTTGGGAAGAATATAAGCACCAACATCAACGTTTTGACACTCCGCAGGTATCCGTTAAAGGAGATGATCTTGCATACATCATGTACACTTCGGGCTCCACTGGTGAACCCAAAGGGACACTGATACCCCAACGCGGCATTAGTCGTTTGGTTCTAAATACCAATTATCTCAGCATCACTCCGCAAGATATTATTGGCTGCGAATCTAACCCCGCTTTTGATGCTATAACCTTTGAAATTTTTGGTGCCTTGCTGAATGGGGCACAATTGACCATCATTGATCATGACACATTAGTCAATACTGCCCAACTTGGGGCATTTCTAGCTCGAGAAAAAATCACCATTCTTTGGCAGACAGCAGCCTTGTTTAACCACCATGTTGCAGAAGATGCTTCTATATACAAATCTCTGCGCGCCCTTCTTTTTGGAGGTGAAGCTGCAACACCAAAATGGGTGAAAAAGCTGTGTGATACTTATAAACCACCGCTCCTCATCAATGGATATGGACCAACGGAAAATACCACTTTCACAACCACCTATACCATTGATAGTGTAGCCGATAATGCAAAGAGCATTCCCATTGGCAACCCCATTAGCAACACTCAAGTGTATCTCCTTGATACTTTTTTGCAGCCAGTGCCTGTTGGCGTAGTGGGCGAAATATATATTGGGGGTGATGGGCTGGCAATGGGTTATTTAAAAAGAGATGCCTTAACCAAGGAAGTCTTCATTCCCCATCCCTTCAGCCCAGATAAAAATGCAAAACTTTATAAAAGCGGCGATTGCGCTCGTTACCTTCCAAACGGCGTTATTGATTTCTTAGGCAGAAAAGACCAGCAAGTGAAAATCCATGGTTTCCGCATTGAACTGGAAGAAATCCAAGCTGCATTATTAAGCCATCCAGCCATTAAAGAGGCAATAGTAACCATCCAAAAAGACGAGGGGGAAGAAAAACGTATTTTGGCATACTATGTGTCAGATAAACCATCAGAGCTTACCCCATTGGCGATACGTTCTTTCCTAAGCCAATCATTGCCCGATTATATGCTTCCGTATGCTTACATCCCTATTTCTTCTATTCCTATTACCCCTAATGGCAAAGTAGCCTATTCCGCTCTTCCATTGCCGGATTCATCACACACTATCACGAGTAGTGAAGTTGCCTATTTTACTCCATTGGAGAGAGAATTGGCAAAAATCTGGAGCGAAATACTCAACACAACGGTAAGCGATCCTCAAGTCCACTTCTTTTCATTGGGAGGGCATTCTCTAGCTGCCGCCCGTATTATCTCAAGGATTAATCAACTCTTTTCTATCATATTATCATTGCGTACTTTCCTTGAAGCCGGCACAATCTCTCAACTTGCTGCTGAACTTCTGAAAAAAGAAGAGGACAAAAAACGCATTGACGAAGTGCTCTGTCAGCTTCCTCAGGTGGAATTAATGCCTTCAGACAACTCCAAGCCAATTTTCTTTTGCATTGGAGGAGGGATGGATTTAGCTCGATTGGCTGCAGACCTAGAAGACAAGCTTCGCTTTCACGTTTTTGAGTGGGATGCACATATTAATCCCGAAAAAACCTTCTTAGAGATGGCTCAAACTTGCCTTGATGAATTAAAAAGTATTCAACCTAAAGGACCTTACTGGCTAGGGGGTTTCTGTTTTGGTGGATATATAGCTTTAGCTTTAGCACAGCTTCTCATTAGCCAAAATGAAACTGTGAAAAAAGTTCTAATTTTTGATACCCAAGCACCCTCTATCGTCCTTGATAAATTAGGCATTGCTAATACAAATCTTTCCTTAATAGCGCAAAAGACACAATATCATACCGAAAAAATGCAAAGCTTACCCTTCAAAGAGCGGCTTCCTTACCTGCTTTCTAAACTCTATTCTCTCATCGAACGTGCTGTTTTTTGGCGGTTGTGGAACGCACTTTACCTATATTTCAAAGCATCAGGGAAAAAAATGCCCTTCTTCTTGTTAAACAAGGATTTTGCTTTCTATCGGGCAATGAGCGATTTCCAGCTTTATTCTATTCCAGTATCCTTAACGCTTTTTCTTGCAAAAGACAATCCTCCTCCCAAACCATGGGAAGCGACCGAAGATCCGCGTGAAAGTTGGGCAAACATTGTATCCGCTGACGTTGAAGTCTATGAGGTGAGTGGAACCCATCAGACATTGTTTCAAGAACCTCATGTAAGTCAGTTAGCTGAACTAATATCCGAAGTAATTCAAACCTCGCAATAGAGCATATTTACAATAAATCACCGTAGAGATACGGTATGAAAATGAAGCGGCCTTTGGTAAAATTGAGAAAAATCCAGGAGGCTACGTATGAAGGTAAAAACCAAGGTAAAAGCTGGTAAATGTGATAAAGTCTGCAAGAATAAATGCGATCACTGGTATTCGGATTGTGATATTTCCAATATGCGCTGTGTGCGCCAATATGAGCGCTGTATAAAAGACTGCGGCTGCTTGTAAGATGCAATAAAGCTCGCGACTATTCATCAGTAAATGAGTCGCGAGCTCGTTTGAATCAGAATGGAATCCTGCTCAGCTCTGCCTACTTGTTCGCTCCATCAAGCTATACCAATAAAGTGTCTGCCCAATGTTGGATTGCCTCCCAATCGCGGCGATCTTCTTCCACAGCTTTAACCATTTTTGCCACGAATCTATCCACCATAGAAAGCCGCGAAAAATCCATACATCCAGCAAAAAAAGCTTCTGTTAGCGGTTTAACCCACGGGCGGATAGAATCTAAGTAAGCTAACCGATTAGTTCTACTCACCTCATCCTCTTCCACATTCAACAAATGGACTGTAAAGAGTGCATGCGGAATTTTGTTGAAATAAGCTGCATTATTCTTGATAAAATCAATTGCATGGGGCAACCACTTACCCATCCGAATCGCGCTGCCTATTACGATAAAGTCATAACTTTCTAAAGTTGGTTTTTGTTCAATGTTTTCTAAATCCACTAAAAATCCACGTTGTTCCAACCTTAAGGCAATAGTTTTTGCCACTTCGGCAGTAGAATCTGCCTTTGTAGCATAAGTAACCAAGATGTGTTTGTTCATTTTTTCTCCTAAGAAATGTTAGAAATGGAAGTTCTTTCAGGCTGCATCAATTAAGTAAGCATCTGCCCACCAATAGGGGTAAAGTTTATAGCTTTTTATTTGTTTGAAACCGGCTGCCACAAGCTGCTCCATCCACATTTGAACAGGTTGCTCATAGTTTGTACGTGCTGAACTTTGATCAAAAAACCCCAGCAGCACTGGCATTAAAAACCCTTGGATCACTGTCTCATCATTAGGATATTCTGCAATGCCGCGTTCAAATCGTTCAAGATTTGCCCATACTCGTTGAGGGTCAAGACCATAAGGAGCAGGCTCCACATTAAACTCAACCAGCAAAAATCGCTCGCTATGATTTTTCAGCCACCTAAACAGTTCAATCCTTTCTTGCAGCGGAATTGATTGAAAACTAAAGGTCGCTTGGGCTAAATCCCATTTTCCATCATGCTCCAAAACAAACTCTTGTAGCCTGCCGCAATAAGCTTGGTAAGCAACATTCTTTTCAATCAGAGCACTCTCAAGCGCCTTTAAAAGAGGAGTCGAAGGCTCAACAACCGTAAGCTCTCGGATAGCTGAATGCCACGCTGTTAGCAGGGCTCTGCCATCTCCCGTTCCTATATCCAGCAACCGTATGGAGTTATATTGGCTATAACACTGATGTAGAGCTCGGCTTACAGCTTCATAAAGCGGCACATTTCCACCTCCGCGAATAAATCGCCCAAAACCGGCACTACAGCTATAGACGTTCTGCTTGCCATCTTGCTTTACCCTATTGATAGCTTTTGCTATTTCCTTGAACAACACCCGATGAGGAGAACGCACAACAGATTCTTGAGCAGCCTTGCCGGCTCGGCAGTAATCACCCTGTGCATAGAACAGTATCGCCAAGTAACAGTAATCTTCCCCATTCTCAGCCAAGTGGATAGGCGGCTCAGTCGAGCCTGACTCTTGATAGAATTTCCATATTTTTTCAATGCTCATCTTTGTTCCTAAAAAAGAGTTGTGGTATAATGGCTTTCGTCATTTTTCACCTTTTAGGGTTGAATAAGGCAATACATAGGGAAGGAACTAACAGAGAAAAGGAGAAGGGAACATGCAATCAACCGCAAAGTCATCTTCTATCCAGCGGCAAATACCTAATCATTTTGATTTGCCGCGCCGCTTGCAGCGATTGCGAGAGCTGGCTTACAATTTATGGTGGGCTTGGAATCCCGATGCATACCGCCTTTATATTCGAATTGATAAAGATCTGTGGGAACAAGTATATCACAATCCAATTCGTTTTTTAAAACAAGTTGAGCGCGCTTCTTTAAACGCCGTTGTTCAAGATCGCTATTATCTCGAACACTATGATCGTGTCTTCAGCGAATTCGACCATTATTTATCCAACTCAAACACCTGGTTTGAACAGACGTATCCCAATTTAAAAGACCGCTGCATTGCTTATTTTTCGATGGAATTTGGCTTGTCTGAAATAATGCCCATTTATTCAGGTGGCTTAGGTGTTCTTTCCGGTGATCATCTTAAAGAAGCTAGCGATCTTGGCTTGCCTTTAGTCGGGGTTGGCATTCTATACACGCGTGGGTATTTTTCCCAGCGCATCACTGAAGATGGCTGGCAGGAAAAACGCGAATTTGAACTAAAAGTACAAGATGCGCCTCTCATCCCAGTTGAAGATTCTGAAGGTAAGCGCATTACCGTAAATGTAGAACTTCCCAATCGCAACATTGATTTGCAAATATGGCAGGTTAATGTGGGTCGAGTACCGCTATACTTGCTTGATTCAAACGTCGAAACAAATGCTGTCGCCGATCGAACTCTCACAGCCAATCTTTACAGCAGCAATCCGGAACTGCGCATCTCGCAAGAGATCATCTTAGGCATCGGCGGAATGCGTGCATTGCGCGCACTCGGCATTCAGCCAACCATTTGGCACATGAATGAGGGGCATTCTGCCTTTTTAGGTCTTGAACGCCTGCGCGAATATTTAAGCGCAGGTATGGCTTTCGATCAAGCTATAAAAACTATTCGAACGACAAATATATTTACCACCCATACACCTATCCCCGCCGGGAACGACGAATTCTCTCCCTTATTAATAGAACGCTGCTTCTCACATTTCATCAAAGAAATGGGTATCACCCACGAACAATTTATGGAGCTAGGTAAATGCGTGCGCTCCTTTGGGGAGACTTTCAGTATGCCAGTACTTGCCATCCGTCTGTCTGAGCATGTTAACGCAGTCTCTGAGTTGCATGGAAGAGTTACCCGCCGCATGTGGCATTTCCTTTGGAATGATCGCAGTGAAGAAGAAGTTCCAATCACCTATATTACTAATGGTGTCCATACAGCAACATGGGTCTCACGCCGTTTGCGCGTTCTTTTCGATTATTACCTTGGACCGCACTGGTTGGAACATGTTGATGATCCTGAGATTTGGGAACGCGTGGATAACATCCCCGATGCCGAGCTATGGGAAGTACGCATGGAACTAAAGCGTAAACTTGTCTCTTATGTAAGGGAGAATGCACGCATCCAATGGATGAAAGCCGGCATTCATCCCGTTCAAGCCATTGCCTCCGGCTTGCTGTTATCGCCCAACGCGCTTACCATAGGCTTTGCCCGCCGCTTTGCGCCCTATAAACGCGCCAATCTTATCCTGCGCGACATAGATCGCCTATTCAGCATGTTGAATCGCCCCAACCGTCCACTGCAGATTATCTTTGCCGGCAAGTCCCATCCGGATGATGAACCCGGCAAACTCATTATCCAAGAAGTTTATCGAGCGGTGAAGAAGGCAGAAAATGGAGGACGCTTGGTTTTTCTCGAAGAGTACGATATTAACCTAGCTCGTTATCTTGTTTCCGGGGTTGACGTTTGGTTAAACACCCCGCGCCGGCCAAACGAGGCGTCGGGTACTTCCGGTCAAAAGGCAGCGATCAATGGTGTGATTAACTTCTCTGTCCTCGATGGATGGTGGAGAGAGGGTTACAATGGCCGCAATGGCTGGGCAATCGGTGAGGATGCCGATCCAGTCGGTGATCCGGCTATCCAAGACGAAGCGGATGTGCAAGATTTGTATAACACCCTAGAAAATGAAATTATTCCTCTTTATTACAAGCGGCGTTCTTCCGATAACCTGCCCGGCGATTGGATTGCCATGATTAAAGAATCCATTCGCACCCTTGCTCCACAGTTTTGTACGCGCCGCATGCTTAAAGAATATGTCGAACGGATGTACTTGCCCGGCTTGACAAGCTAACCCAATTCCGACGTCCCAGAGGACGTCTTATATGATGCCTTGGCAGTGGTTCACCATTTCAACCTTTTTATGGGCTGTACTTATCTTCATCCTGCGGTTGCTGAATATGAGCTTAGATACCCTGCGAGTCATTGCCGTTGTGCGCGGCAATAAACTTGCGGCTTGGAGCTTTGGCTTTTTTCAGGTGCTTCTTTTTTTATTGATTTTTTCTTGGATCTACAACGATCTGAATAATCTCCTTAATGTGTTTTCTTTTTGTGCTGGCTTAGCTACGGGGAGCACTATTGGGATATGGCTGGAAGAAAAATTATCATTAGGTTTCACTGAACTGCACATTGTCAGCCGCGGCTATGGTGAAAGGATTGCCCACAACCTGCGTACAGCCGGCTATGCAGTTACTGAAGAACCCGGCCGAGGCAAAGCCGGTACAGTAACCTTATTGCATTGCAGCATTCCACAAGCTCAAATGAAAAAAATTGTACTCCAGGTTAATGAAATAGACCCACAAGCGTTCATTACTGCTGAAAAAACCCGAATCATTAGCGGAGGATATTGGAAGTCATGAACAGCTCCTATGTCTCTCGACGCAGCAGCCAATTCGCCAGCTCAACAAGAGCCTCGCCGGCTGTTCCACGCGGTTGAACAGCAGCAAGCGACGTTAATGCATCTTGGGTATAGCGATCAGCATACGTTTGGGTGAATTCATGTGCCCCCTCTTCCCTAAGCAGTTCAGCAGCATGCTTCACTTCCTCAGGATGGATTGGTCCTTGCCTCCAACGCTGAGCAAAAGCTCCATCTTTCATAATGCCATACAGAATCGGCAAAGTTTTTTTACCTTCGAGAATGTCGCTGGCATTTGGCTTACCGGTGATTTGCTCATCACCCCAAATACCCAGCCAATCATCAACCATTTGAAACGCCAAGCCTAAATTCCTACCAAATTCTGAAAACGCCTGCAGTTGTTCAGGCATCGCTTGAGCACAAAGCGCCCCCAATTCCATACAAGCTGAAAACAATGCCGCCGTTTTGCCTTCAACCATCTGTAAATAAGCATCAAGGGTTACTTGTTCTTCATGCTCAAATTTCATGTCAAGGTATTGACCTTGCGTCAGTTTTAAACACGTTGTTTGGATAAGCGCAAAGGCTTTAAAAGCTTGCTCAAGGGGAATTGTCTCAACAAGGCGCAGCGAAGCGCAGTGAGCTAAGGTAAACATCGCATCACCACTGTTAATGGCTTGGGGAACCCCCCATTTTTTCCATAACGTTGGTCGGTTGCGCCGTGTTTCACTTTTGTCTTCAATATCATCATGAATAAGCGAGAAATTATGGATCAGCTCTACTGCGGCTGCTGCCGGCAAAGCCGCTTGCCAATTTCCACCAGCTGCTTCAGCTGCAAGCAGCACCATCAGCGATCTAACACGCTTTCCAGCAGCTTTTTGTCCAGCACCTTCACCAGTCCATCCCAAGTGATATGCCAGCATATCGTAAAAGAGCCCATCCTGTGGCAGATGAGCTAGAGCTACAACCTGCTGAAGTTCTTTTTCCACAGCCGGCTGATATTTAAGGATATAATCCGTCAACAAATGATTCACGCAATCAATTATAACGCATAAAGTTAAGGTATAATAGCCCAAATGAAGCAATACCCAGAAACCATCAATATTATCCTGCAAAGGAAAAGCGTCCGCAATTTCACAGGAGCACCTGTTGCGCAAGAAGATCTCGAATTGATCCTCCGCGCTGGAATGGCTGCTCCCTCAGCAGTCAATATGCAGCCATGGAGCTTTGTTGTTGTAACCAATCGCAGCACACTAGATGAATTAGCTGTAGGGCTTCCGTATGCCAAAATGCTCGACAAAGCCGGCGCTGCCATTATTGTTTGTGCTGTACCGGAGCTGGCAGTTCATCAAAGCCCGGAATATGCAATACTTGATTGCTCAGCAGCAACGCAGAACATATTGCTTGCCGCTGAATCGCTTGGGTTGGGAGCAGTTTGGACAGCAGCCTATCCGCGAAATGCACGTATGGAACATGTACGCAAGGTGCTTAGTATTCCAGCTGAGGTCATCCCTCTTAACGTCATACCCATTGGCGTGCCAACCGGCGAAGATCAGCCTAAAGATAAATGGGATGAAAAAAAGATCTACTGGGAAAAATGGGGGCTGCGCCGCTAAGCCGAAGTAGCTGTATCTTTAGCTAATAAAAGGGCAACTACTGAGAAATGAAATCCAACGCGTAGCGAGCATCCTGATAATTTGGGTTGCTATCTAAAGCCTGCTGAAAATATGCCTTAGCTTCTCGCAAATTCCCTTTGCGATATAATGCCCAGCCTTTCCAAAGCAATGCTTCCTCTGAATTTGGTGTGCGTTTTAAAGCATAATCTGCCAATTCCAGCAAGTCTTCCGTTCGCCCAGCATGAAAATAAGCAATGAATGGACCAAACTGATAGCGTAGCATGCGCTGAGGCAATCCTAACGTCCGAGCTGTATCATAAGCGCGGGCAGCTTCTCCATAGCGCTCGAAAAATACCAAATTCGTACCTACATTAAACCAAGCGAAAGCATCTTTGGGGTTTGCTTCAGCCTCAGCTTGAGCAAGCGCTAAAGCGTGCTTGCGGTTTTCATTAACATCCCAATCCGGCCCGATGATGGCTTTTACTACTTCTTCCTGCTGCTGAGGATAAAGGATCATATACACGCGATTGAAAATGCGCCACTG
>DAOUFY010000020.1:0-28524 GCA_034429745.1 Anaerolineales bacterium | reverse complement strand
TTGCGAGGTAAACATAATTACAGGCAATTCTGGCCTCAATTCTTTATTAATTCGTAGTGCTTCAATGCCTTCTAGGCGCGGCATCCGAATATCCATCAACACCAAATCTATTTCCTTATCTCGAATGACTGTAAGAACAGCTTCAACACCATCGTAAGCCTTAACTATTTGATTTCCTAATTCTTGAAAATGATAAGCTAAATGCTCTACAATGTCTTCTTCATCATCTACTATCAACATTTTAGCCATAAAAAATTATCTCCCAATATTGTTTTCTTTATGTTGTCGAACAAGCTCACGGCGTAAAATTTTTCCCACCATAGTTTTTGGCAACTCAGAACGAAACTCTATTTCAGTGGGTACTTTGTATTTTGCTAACCGTTCGCGGCACCATTCCTTGATCTCCTCTTCAGTTGCAGTTTCTCCATTGCGCAGCACAACCCATGCTTTGACAGTTTCACCGCGATATGGATCAGGCACACCTGCCACACCTACTTCCAACACTTTAGGATGTTCCTTGATAACTTCTTCTATCTCACGCGGCCAAACCTGGTATCCACCGGGTTTGATCAATTCTTTCTTGCGATCGACAATATAGAAAAAGCCATCCTCATCCATTCTTGCAATATCTCCAGTATATAGCCATCCATCACGTAACACAGCTGCTGTTTCCTCAGGCATATTATGATACCCATAAAACACCTGAGGCCCTCGCACAACTAATTCCCCAATATGATCTACTGGCAAGTCTGTAACGCCATCATCCAAGTCAACGATACGGCATTCCACATCTGGAAATGGTAAGCCAATAGAACCCACCCTATTCTCATTTTGAACAGGATTACAGTGGGTTGCCGTAGGAGCTTCTGAAAGACCATAGCCTTCAATCAACTTACCTCCAGTTATAGACTCGAAAGTAATTTTCGTTTCGCGCAGCAAAGGAGCTGAACCAGAAATACATATTTTAATGCTGCGTAAGTTATATTTTCCCTCTCGTACATCTTTGTGATTATTGATGGCGTTATACATTGTAGGAACTCCTGGGAAGATTGAAGCGCGATATTTTTGCAGATTAGTCAACAAATCTTTCATATCACGCGGGTTGGGTATCATGACCATTGTGGATCCCATATAAACGGAAACCAACATCCCCACAACCATCCCATAAATATGAAATAAAGGAATTGCCATGAGGGTTACTTCTTCACCATCCACAGCAGTTGTCATCCATGTACGCACTTGAATTGTATTAGCAACTAAATTACGATGCAGTCCAATGGCTCCTTTTGGCGTTCCGGTTGTCCCTCCACTGTATTGCAGAATAGCAAAATCTTCCGCACTGATTTCAGGAAATGAGACCTCTTTACTTTCCTCAAGTAATGAAGGCAGCCAAATATCACCTTCTTGTAGAGCAACACGATGTCCGTCTTTAGCCTCTATTAATAAAGTGAATAAAAAGCGCGTGAAAAGCGGCAACGCCTCCTTGATGTTGGTTACAATGACTTTTTCTAAGAAGGTGTTATATCGTACCTGTTGTACAAGCGGATAAAACTTGCTCATCGCAAATAAAATTTTTACCCCGCTGTCCTTAAGCTGATATTCGACTTCCCTAGCTGTGTATAAAGGGTTTAAGGTAACAACGACACCGCCGGCCTTTAGAATGGCAAAAAACGCAATCACAAATTGAGGAATATTGGGCATAAATATTCCTACCCGATCACCTTTCTTTACGCCAAGACGCACTAAAGCTGATGCTAACCTATCCGTGAGTTGCTCCATCTCTTGATAGGTTATTCTTGCTCCTTTGAAAATTGTACATGTACGGTTTGGATATCGTTGTGCAGTGTCCCTTAGCAATTGAAAAATTGGGATGGAGGGATATTCACAATGTTCAGGTACACCTTGATCATAATACTTTAACCATGGTTTTTCTTCTTTCCCTTTCATGTCATATCCCCTTTCATGAATATTAAATGTTTTTCTATTATACCTAACGATTGGCAAGTTGATAAGTAAAAATGTGTAGAAAAGTTAAAACTTTTATACATTATATCTCTTGGAAAATATCTTATCTACATGAAGTTTTTGAGAAAGATATGAAGAAATAAACACTTTATGAAGAATCTAATCCATTTCTATGGATTGAATAATTAGAACACCGGCATCCTCTTGAAAATATATGCAATCGATACGGTTTACTAAGTTTCTAGCTTATAGCAGCGATCGCGCAGCTTTTGAAAAAGCTTTTATCTTGTGTAAGGTATGAAATATTCAGTGCATGGGTTTGTACAGAGCCAGTAAAGCAAAATTTTATCTGCTGATGACGAGTAATTTTTTAAAGTGACATATGGGTTTATACAACCGGTAAAGCAAAATTATATACTGATCTTATTATTCGGTTTCGGGTATATTGTAATAGTTATACACGATTCGGGAAAGGTCAGCAATGATTTTCGCTGAATTATCCCATAATAGCTGTTGTGGATGGTATAAAAACACTACCAATACATAATTGCCGCCCGGGGTATAAACAATCCCTGCATCTTGGATAACATTAATTACTCCATAAGCATCGGTTACCCAGCCATGCTTATGAGCGATTTTTGTTCCATCCGGCGTGCCTGCTTTTATCAATGATGGCATAACATTCATCGTAAGATAATCTATCATCATTTGGCATTTTGCCTGTGTAATACTGCCCCCAAAAGCAGCTACTAATGCTCCCCCACCGCTTTCTGCACAAGTGTAGATATCTCCCAATAGCTGCCCAATTTCAGATGGCGTAGTTTGATTATAAGGGTCCGCTGAGGTGCTGTAATCAGTACGTTGGTTGCCAGGGGTTTCAAAACGTTTCAACAAAGGCGACCCTACTGCGAAGTACCCTGCTAAAAATGTGCTCTCGTACCCTAATGTACGCAAATCATTGGTTACTTCTAAAGGTCCACGATCGCGGCTGATCACCTGCTGCATCAACCAGTCTGCTGGGGCATTACCAGATTCGACGATCATCTTTTTCAGCAAGTTATCTAATTCCACATTGGGTTTATCTCCAATTCGGCGGATTACTGAGAGCATAATTGGAATCTTTATTACACTCGCTGCAGTAAAAGCCAGATCGGGTGTGTTAGGCAAGTCTTGTTCTTGAGTGCGCAAGAAATGCAACTCCTCTTGAGTTTGCAAATCTAGCAAATAAAAACCAGCCAAGCCATCAAACCCACTTGTATCCAAATAACGTTTTAGCAATAACTCCAATTGGGCGCGCGTTGGACGTGGTGGTTTGCTGCGCTTAATGGGCAGTTGGACAACAATACGTTGGGTTGACTTTAGCGCATTTTCTATTAACCGAACTGCACCGTCTTCATCTAAAGAAGTTCCCCCTTGACCGCCTTCAAACGCTACCGCTCCTGGTGCCGGTAAAGCTTGTTGAGCTGGTTTATCATAGCGTGCAGATATCTCGTTTCGCAGGTACGCCCTTAACCTTTCCTCCGATAAGCTAGCTTGGAGTGGTACATCTCCAGCTGTTGGAGGTCTGCCCCACAAGAAATCCCAAAATCCTATCCAAAAGGGTTTTTGGGTTCTCAGATCATCAGCTACGGCAAGCATGCTACTAATATCAAGGCTGAAGCCAACTGATGAAGGATTCATGAGAATGATACTGTCCCCATAATGCAGTTCGATAGGTTGAGAAAAATACTCTAACAAACGTTGGGAAGCTTGCCCGCGATCAAGTCCACCAACTGGCACCCCAGCAATAGTCATTCCGCTAGGAAAATGTGCGCGAATTGTACTGTAGGTGATCAGTTGAAAAACCAACAAGCTCACCCCAGTGACTAAACTTAACAATGAAAGCCAGCGCAGCGGACGAAAAGACCTTGTTCTTCGCATTTGATTTTTGCTTGGATATTTTAATCGGGTATCAGTGGAAAAGCAATATGGTATAATGGTTTTTGATTATTTCTCATCACCTTTTAATGGTGAACAGATTCAACTATGCTCACAGACACTCATTGCCACTTAGATTTTGACGCTTTTGCATCTGATCGCGAAGCTGTGATTGATGCCAGTCGCAAGGAAGGAATCAAATACCTTCTCAATCCGGCCGTTTCTATTGAAAGCACCCGTAATATTCTAGCCCTATCTGAAGTTTATCCGGAGATCTATGCTGCAGTCGGGGTTCATCCTAATGATAATCAGTCCTGGGATAGAGAAGCTATTAAAATCTTGCGTGAGTTTTGTAATCATTCTAAAGTTGTATCTATTGGAGAAATTGGCTTAGATTACTATCGCAAATCTACCCCTCGCGAAAAACAAATACGCACCTTTCAAGATCAACTTGAACTTGCAGCGGAAATGAATAAACCCGTGATTATTCACTGCCGGGAAGCACATAAAGACCTCTTTGCAATATTATCTCAGTGGGTTGAACAGCTTCAACAATCTCATGCTTCCCTTGCAAGTGCGCCGGGGGTACTGCACTCTTTCAGCGGCAGCCTTGAGGATGCTCTTCTTGCTCAAGACCTCCATTTTTATTTAGGCGTGAATGGTGTCATTACTTTTGAAAAAGCTGAAAACTTAAGAGCAATCATTAAAAATACGCCGCTTGATCGCATTCTTATTGAAACAGACGCCCCATTTCTCACACCTCACCCTTATCGCGGAAAACGAAATCAACCTGCTTATGTCAAATTTGTTGCTGAAAAGCTGGCAGTTTTGTATAATACAACTACTGAAACCATCATGCAGCAAACCACGTCTAATGCTGCAGACTTATTCCACTGGGGAGATAAAAACGTTGCCTGATTTACTTGCACTTACACTTCTTAAAGACGATCTCAAAAAAGTTGAAGACAAAATGCGTAGTCAAGTCTTGCAAGACTACCCTGATTTGGCAGCTGCACTGAACATTCTGCTGAGCACCGGTGGCAAACGCATTCGTCCTATATTGACACTTCTCATAGGCAAAATCCTCAATGGTGAAGAAGAAAAAGTAATCACTTTAGCTGCAGCGATTGAAATGTTACATACAGCTACTCTTGTCCATGATGATTTGATTGATGGTGCCTTATTGCGACGCGGTGTGCCAACATTAAATTCACGATGGTCTCCCTCTGCTACAGTTCTCACAGGAGATTATCTCTTTGCCCGCGCAGCCGGGCTGGCTGCTCAAGCGGATTCCCTATCCGCCATGCGTCTTTTCGCAGACACCTTAGCTTTAATTGTCAACGGTGAAATTGCTCAATTGTTTAATCGTTTTTCAGCGGATAACCTTCCTAAATTATCAGATTATTATCAGCGCATTGAAGCTAAGACTGCAGCTCTGTTTCGAACTGCTTGTCTGCTTGCTGCTTACGTCTCTCCTGCTCATCAAGCCCAACTTGAAGCTGTAAGCACTTTTGGCTTGCAAATTGGGTTAGCTTTCCAAATCATTGATGACATCTTAGATTTTATTGGGAGCCCAGATATTGTTGGAAAGCCAGTCGGATCAGACCTTCAACAGGGGATCATCACTTTGCCGGTAATCTTTTATATCGAAGAAGAGCCTCTCCAGAAAGAACTGCTTGTCCAAGTTCTTCAAAAAAACCACGATCCATCCTTACTCCAACGATTCATCGAACAAGTGAACAACAGTTCAGCTATCACAAAATCCTTCGCTGAAGCACGCCATGCAGTTCAAAAAGCAATAAGTGCATTATCTTCCTTGCCGGAAAACCAAGCCCGGCAAGCCCTAGAACAATTAGCCGTTTTCATTATTGAACGCAAACAATAAAGTAAATAATTAAGGTGCCGGCCCACCTCCTCCTTTCGCCGGCGCCTCCCCACCGATCTTTTTAAAGGTTTGTTCGCCATTATTAGACATAACTTCATTACAAGGTAAAATGGTTATTGTTCGTTGACTTTGCAACGGGTACCATACAGCACTGCTTTCACTGCATTTTTTTCCATATACAGGATCGTAATTTTCTAAAAAATATAATTGAATATAATAGTCATCCCTTTGTACAGAATAACTTACTTCAATTTCTTGCTGCTTATCGCCCTTCGGTACCTTAAAGTAGTAGCTCTCTCCTAGTACAGCTCCATCCAATTGCAGAGCAATTTCCATCCCCGATCGATTGATTACTTTTAAGGTTACAGGGGAAATTGGAGTTGGCTTGATGAACCAAATGGCATACAGTACAAGGGCAATACAATACTTGTTCATAAGGTGTTTATTATCCGTCTGCGATACCAACTTTCTTTTCCAAATAACGAATAATCACTTCAAACAATCTTGCGTCCACTCCTCCATTCACAGAGCGAGACACTTTTTGTCCATCCGTTGCAGTTCCAGCCGTTCCCGCTCCTCTAATTAAATTTGCTCCTCCACCTGGAGGACCACCAAATACAACAACATCTGGTGGAGGCATACCTATTCCCCCACTCGAACTATTATTAGCGCTTGTACGCTTGTTATTTGTTACAAGTCCTTCTTTTTGCAATATTTCCGCTATATCATTAAAGGATATTTTCATCTCTTCAATACTTTGAAGTTGTTTGTCATTCAACTGCTCTTGGATCTGCTCCTGCAAGCCATTGAGTTCTTCTGCTGCCGTTGTCTCTTCTTTAGTTAGCCTCTGATAAGCTTTCCATAAGAATAACAGCTCACTAGCTTGCGATTGAGTTATGGCTTGAGCCGTACCATCTAACTTGATAATTCCTATCAATAACTGTGCTATTTTAGGAACTTCATTATTTGCTTCCTTAACCCCGTTTGCGGTAGAAGATCCACCACAACCACTAAGAGAGAAAACAACAAAAAATATTATCATCCATATAAACAATGCCTGTCTTGTATATTTCATCCAACCACCATCCCCCTTGCTGTAAGAAATAATCTTTTTATATATTTTCATACACTACTGATCTCCTTTTACTTCTCACGTCAATTGCTTGAACTTCACATATGTATCTGCTATGCTTACTCATGACGCAAAGCCTCAATCGGGTCTAATTGACTAGCTTTATTAGCAGGATAAAAACCAAAAAAGATACCAACCAATGCTGCCGAACCAAAGGCAGTGAAAATTGAACCCGGCACAATAACCGTTGGCATACTTCCTAACCAACCAAATAGTATTGAACCGGCAATCCCAAGGATGACTCCAAACAGACCGCCAACCAAAGAAAGCAGTAAAGCCTCGGTTAAAAACTGCCAGCGGATATCAGCTGGACTTGCTCCCACAGCTTGGCGAATGCCAATTTCTCTTGTCCTTTCCGTCACACTAACCATCATGATGTTCATAATTCCTATCCCACCAACAATCAGGGATACCGCCGCTACCCACGCTAAGAGATTTCTAAAAGCAGCTGTAGTTGCTTCTTGGGTGCTGATAAGATTTTGCTGAGTTCGAACAGTAAAATCGGCATTATCAGCGGTTAATTTATGGCGTCTTAATAGAAGCTGTTCGATCTGATAAATCACTTCCTGCTGATCCATTTCTTGGTTAATTTTTACATAAATCAACCGCACCCTGTCCCCCATAAATCGTGCAAACTGTGATGGAGTAAATTTTTGAAAAACTACTGTAATCGGTATATAAACCCGCTCGTCATAATTCACATCTCCCACAACTCCTTTGGGACCGAACACACCGATCACCGAAAGCTTTGTATTACCGATTAGAATAGTCTTGCCCAGCGGGCTTTCATTTCCAAAGAGCTTTTGAGCAATGCTTGAGCCAAGTATTGCAACCTTCGTTTTACGAGTTACATCACTCTCACTAAAAAAACGTCCTACTTGAAGACTCATATCTCTTACCGTAGGAAAATCCGGAGTTGTCCCTAGTATGGAAACCTCTTCTATTGTTTTGTTTTCCACTTGGACTGTTTGAGTGCTGCCCATTTCCACAACCACCCCTTCCACTCCTTCAATCCTTTGACTGATAGCCGTTGCATCGTCATATACCAATCCCCCTCTTTGTGGAGCACCGGGCATTCCGCGCGGCATGTTGGCTTGAATAAATATCAAATTCGTGCCCAAGCGATTGATCCGCTCTGCAATCGCTGCCTCTGTGCCAGCACTGATCGAGACCATTATTATTACTGCTGCAACACCAATTATTACTCCTAGCATAGTCAATAAAGAACGGAATTTGTTGCGGTTCAGACCCCGCCAAGCGATTTGGAATACAATTTCAGGTCTCATTGTTCCCTCTTGCTTAGATCACTTTCCAACTTTGCTTTTTCTTTCCGCTCGTCAGAGATTATATGCCCATCACGCACATGAATAATCCGTTTGGCATACGAAGCAATATGTTCATCATGTGTTACCATGATAATCGTACGACCTGACTCATGCAACGATTGCATCAATCCCATTATCTCTTCACCAGATTTTGAGTCCAAATTTCCAGTCGGCTCATCGGCCAAAATAATCAAAGGGTCATTAATAATCGCTCGGGCAATGGCTACCCGCTGCATTTGTCCTCCAGATAATTCATTCGGATGGTGATGCTCGCGATTGGCTAAACCTACTGAATTTAAAATCATCTTCGCTTTTCGCACTTGCTCCTCAACGCTTAAAGTAAGATGTCGGTTATAAACTAAAGGCAGCATAACATTTTCTAAAGCTGAAGTTCGAGGCAGCAAGTGAAACGACTGAAATATAAATCCAATCCTTTCATTACGGATACGAGCTAATTGGTAAGGGTTCATTTCACTGACATCACTGCCCCCTAAGAAATATTTTCCGCTTGAGGCACGATCAAGGCAGCCAATAAGATTGAGCAAGGTGCTCTTTCCGGAACCCGAAGTCCCCATGATGGCGACATATTCGTTTTCAAACACTTGCAAGTTAATCTTATCCAAAGCAACTACTTGTGCATCTCCTTCGCCATAGATTTTGGAGAGATTAACCATTTCAATAATGGGTTGTGAATTTTCTTGAACTTTTTTCATAAGACTCGCTTAATTCGTCTTAATTGTTCCAGTTGTAACAACCTCACCTGCTTCTAAGCCTTCCCGAATTTCAGCTGTAGTCTCATCCATTAATCCAACAGTAACTTTACGCAGGCGAATCTTTCCATTTTCCATTACAAATACACCATATTCATCTGCATCTATTTCGCGCAGTGCTTCAATAGGGACGATCACAGCTTCATTTACTCGCCCGGCAATTACTTCAACTGAAGCATTTAGCCCGATCACCAATTGATCAGCTTGCGAGCAAGATTTTTCATCTAAAGCTACCACAGCCCTCACACTAGACACTCCCGATAAATCCACCAAACTTGGGTCAATCTGAATGACCTTTCCAAAATATTTCTTATTAGGTAAAGCGTCAAAAACAATCTCAGTTTCATAGCCAATTTTTATTTTACCTAAATCATTCTCATCAAGATAAATCTCCAATTGAGGACATGTACGGCTCACTAGTGTGATTACTGGAGCTGCATCGAGTACTTCACCTACTTTGGCAGAAACCTCCACAATATTGCCGTCAATCGGTGCTGTCATTTCCAAAATTGATTTATTCTCTTTTGCCAAAGCCAATTTTGCCTCAGCAGAAGCTAAATCCGCCTTTGCAATAGCTAATTGAGCTGGATCAGGTCCATCTTTTAATTTCTCATAATCTGCCCGCGCCTTATTGAGGTTAGCCTGAGCTACTTCCAATTGATACTCATACTGCAAACGTGTTACAGCAGCATTATAATCAGCCTGGGCTTGATACAGTTTTTCTAGCATCTCCTCCCGTTTATCAAAATATTGAGATAAATACTTATAGGGCTCAAATGCTGCGCTAGCTTCTTCTAACCTCTTGCGAGTCATATCAAAAGCATCAATTGCACTTAGCTTAATCTGATCCTGCGGCACAAGATACAATTCAAGCTGATATCTGGCGTCCTTAACTTCTTCTGCATAGGTTACAATATTTTGCATTACTGCCGCTTTATCTGTTTCTGCACTTGCAATCAGATCATCAAGCGCTTGTTGAGCTTTTGCCACTTCAAGCTCAGCTGCGGCTATGTTTGCATCAATCTCTGCTTGAGTAGATTCTGTTTGCAAACGAGCTAATAATTGCCCTTTCTTCACCTGATCACCAACGCTGACATTTAGTTCAATCAGGGTGCCTTTTTTTTCGAACCCCATGTTATAAGTTAATTCCGGCGTAATTTTCCCACTAGCGCTGGCATATACAGTCAACGAACTACGAGTGGCACGCGTAGTTTGGACTGAGGCTATTCTCTGTGGTGTTTTTTTATTGCTCTTGTTTGTCCAAATAATTCCCCCCACAACAACTGCAATCAAGGCTACAGCAACAATGATTATTGTTTTCTTTGACTTCAGCATGCAACCTCCTAAAGGCAATGGATATCATACACGGGTATATCCTAACAAATCAACATTTAGATTTTATATAGGGATTAATTTTTACTCCTACTTATTTGCAAAAAGCTTTTTTGTTTGTAAAAAAACCTTGACATTGAACGGATGTTCTGTTATCATTAGCACAAATGTTTCTATTAATGAAGACAAGAGAAATAAATGGAGGGTGCTATGGTTGCTAGAAAAAGAACAAGAAAGGATCTTTCTGAGGCACAAAGAAAAATTCTCTCCGTCATTCATCAATTTTGGGAGGAAAAGGGATATGCACCTTCGGTTCGCGAGTTGCTGGAAAAAGCAAACATCTCCTCTACTTCAGTGGTTGAATATTACTTAAAGCAATTAGAAGAACGCGGTCTTATTCAACGCGAAGGGCGCGTTTCACGCAGCATTCGGCTTACCAAGCCGCTTTCAGAAATATTTGGCTCTACAATTCAGCAAGTAAAAGAAACTCTTGATCAAACTCGCATCGCAGTACAAGATATTCTTTCCATTCCCATTCTTGGCAGAATTGTTGCCAGCAGTCCAGTACCTGTTCCCTCTTCAGATTTTGCCTATTTCGACTCCGAAAGCAGCATTGAAATTGCTCGCAGCATGCTACCTGAGCGTGAAAAAGGAGATGACCTCTTTGCACTAGAAGTCCAAGGTGATTCGATGATAGACGCGATGATTAATGACGGCGACCTCGTCATTATGAAGAAAGTTCGCGAAGTGAAAAATGGTGAGATGGTAGCCGTTTGGTTGCGCAATCAAGACGAGACTACTCTCAAATATTTCTTTAGAGAAGGCAATCGCGTTCGCCTACAACCCGCTAACCCAACTATGTCACCAATTTTTATTGATGACCCAAGCATTGTTGAAGTTCAAGGTAAAGTAGTAATGGTTATTCGCCAAGTGGATATAATGCATTAAGCTGCCGTCCAACGTCAAGCATGGTATAATCCACTGCATGGCAAAAATCATCAAGAAAACACCTCCCAAACCACGCGTTATTACTGAGTTGCCCTATGGGCTTTCAGGAAGAGTCTTTCGTTCTCCCATGCCCTTCAGTGAATACGACCCTGAGCACCTGGCTTTCTCTGAAATCAAAGCCCAACATGTACACACCATTGTACTGCTCACAGAAAGCTTTGAGTACTTGCAGCAAACCGGCGAAGACCTTAAAACCTTCTATGAAGAGGAAGGTTTTGAAGTGTTGCACCTGCCCATTGTTGATTTTGGCGTTCCCAATCGAGAAGATCTTGACAAACTGCTTGAACAGATCCTAGAGCGGATCCTCAACCGCAAGAGCGTTGCAATGCACTGCTTAGCTGGACTTGGTCGTACCGGCTTAGTGGCTGCATGCCTTGCGCAGCGCGTCTTTGGTTTTAATGGCTCTGAAGCCCTGCTATGGGTGCGTCAGCACATTCCCGGTGCAGTTCAGTCTGAAGCCCAAATTCGATTTCTATTGGATGAAGGAAAGTAAGTATTCCTAACTGCCATGAAGCAGCGTATAAAAAATCTATCCCGTTCATAACTTCTTTGCTATGAACGGGACAGAAAACTTTTATATGATACCCATTAACCCCAATACCAGCAAGCAAGATATTGCATATTTATCGCTTGCTTACCGGCGTCTTCCACCATACACTGCAAGCAGGAACGGCGGTTGGAGTTGGTATGTTTTCTATATGATATCCATAACTTGGATAATTAAGACATTGACTCAAACTATTAGGAGTTACAAAGGGCACTCGTGTTCCTGGGCAGGGCCCATAATTCCCGCAAGGTGTGTTTGTTGGAGTGGGAATTCGTGTTCCCGGACATTCCGGCATACAAATAGAATTAATTCTTGGATCGCTTTGTCTTATAGTACATGCACCACCACTCCATCGACAAATACTAACGCCTGAAACTGTAATTACTTCACATGTTGCGGTAGCGCGGCCATTGCACTGGCTTTGGCATAATGCACCAGTCCAAGTACATTCTGATCTTGTATTACAGCTTGTTTGATCTGTATAAGCACCACAATTATTCAAAAAATTATTGTAACATGTATTCCCACTAATTACCCACCCCCTATCAACCACTACATTATTGCTTCCATTCCAAAACGGATTAAAGAATAATAAACACGGAGTGTTAAGTGGAAATCTCGTCGGGGGATTTTTATCGGTTGGTATAGGCCGCACAATAGCTGTAGTTTGCGGACGCGACATGCTAATATATTGACAATAACTGTGATAAGATGGATGATAACTAGCAGGCCGGTCTTTATCCTGATCCATTTCATCTCGCTTGAGAGAATGCATACAAACATACAAGCCGTTCCACCCTCCCACTTCTTCGGGGAATACTAGAGTAACACGTTTCTTAGTAACTTTAAATTGCCCTAAATAAATCCTACGATTATTTTCATTAGAAAAGCCAGGTCCGCTGGGTCCGCTCCAATTTTCTTTATCATCATAAGATGTTTCAATACATGTGTCATCTACACTCTTTACACATTTCCATCTGCTGACAAAAGGTGGCTTGTTCCAATACCATACGGTAACCTTATCATTCGGCGGGAAATTGAATAGGTCAAAAGATATTTCGTTCCAATGAATATCAGCCAAAGTAAAGAAAAAGTCCTTGTTTGGGTCAAAGCCGGTTACCCCAGTATCTGTTGCATAAGCACCTTCTGCTTTTTTCTTATCCACCCCATATGGCAGACAATAAACCATACCTGTGTAAATAACCGTATTCGGGTAAGCTGGAGATAAGCCGTTAATCTTTATAAACTGTGCAATTTGCTCTGCATTCATGTCGTAATACTGCACAAATTGATCAAAAGTCTCTCCTGCTACTACTGGTCGAGCCGGCTTATAAGGATCACATAGCTTTGGAGTAGGGCTTTTTCTTCCCACTGCCGTAGCTGTTTTATAGCAAGCCGCATCCGACTTGCCGATCTCTTTGCATTCTTCCCAAGCTTTTGTAAACTCATTGGGCTTTGCCAAGCCTTCGTTTTCAGGTACTCTTAACATCCCTGCACCAACAGTTTGCGCTAGCAGAACCAAGAGGAAAGCCAATACCATCACAATTGTGAAGGCATTGAGTTTTGCATCTCTTAGCGGCACTTCTGCCTGTTCCTTCTGCAGCGGTGTTGGGTTTGTGCTTTTTTCTTCCTCTTTCATAGGAACTACTCCTTTCCATAACAAAACAGATTCATATTATACACATTTTCAGTATGTTGTGTTGACTCTTTAACATTAATCTTTCTTAAGGTTAATGTGGATTAAAAAATACATGCCCCACTTTCATATCAAGTGAGGCATGCCTTTTTTTACTGCCGTTTAATTAAGTTAGCTAATAATAATAGTAATACCGCGATTTCTTTGATTTTTTATCATTCAGTACTACTCCAATCACTCGTGCCCCGGCTCGGTTTAGTTGATCCATTGTTTCTAAGGAAGCTTCAATCTGTGTTTTGCCAACGCTAATGACTAATAAGACTGCATCAACTCGCTTTGATAACACCACAGCATCAGAAACAGCTGTAACAGGGGGTGCATCAATAATAACCATATCTGCCACATCGCGTGCTTGCAGCAAAACTTCCATCATCCTCTCCGAGCCAACCAATTCTAATGGATTTGGTGGCAAATATCCGGCTGGTATAACCGACAACCCCGGTACCTCAGTTGACTGCAGAACCTCACTGAAGGGCAAGTCATTTTGAACAAACATTCGGCTCAACCCAGGCCGATTGCGTAAAGCAAACAGTGTATGCAACCTTGGTCTCCGTAAATCAGCATCAATCAATATCACCTTCTGGCCACTTTGAGCAATGACAATAGCCAAATTTGAGGCAATGGTTGTCTTGCCATCCCCTAACATAGGACTGGTAATCAACAAACTGTTTAGTGGTAAATCCACACTAGCAAATTGAATGCTTGTCCGCAATGAACGAAAAGCCTCAGCTACATGTGATCGCGGCTGTCCAATAGTAATCGGCTTGCCTGGTTCAGGAGTATGCCCCGAAATTGAACCCAAAACTGGCAATTTTAATTTTTGAGTTACTTGCTCCGATTTTTTGAAAGTATTGTCTAATGCTTCAACTAGGAATATCACCCCTATTGTAATGACCAACGCAGCGATTGCAGCTAATAGGGTGTTTGTCAGTACTTTAGGGCTGATAGGACGATCTGGTGGATAGGCATTTTCCATTTGGACAATATTGGATGTCGCACCCATCTCTGCCAGTTGAATCTCCTCATAGATTTGTAATAAATTAGTATAATTCTGGCGATATTGCCCTAAAAGCATTTGCAGAATATCTCTTTCGGTTTGCTTGTCTGGATTATTAGCGATCGAATCAAGCATGGCCTTCGTTTCTTTGGTCTGCGTATCCAATTGAGCTAATTGAGTAGCAATTCTCTGTTTAGATTCTTTATAACGATATGCCTGCATGGCTTGATGCTGCTCTATATACACAGTCGCGAGTGTATTAGCAATTTGGGCAGCTAAATTTGGATCATACTGCTTTACCTTCACTTCTATTAACTGCGTGTTAGGTATAGTGCGGATAGTAATTGACTTTTGAAGAGCTTCTAAGGTAGTAACCAAATTCAAGCGATTTATCACATCCAACAATACTGGTCTGGTTGTCATCAATTGACTGTATGTGTTTGCTAATTTTTCACTAGTCATTAACGACGAATAATCCGAATTTTTTGAATCAGGTGGCTGAATCAAAAGGAGCGTACGTGCCTCATAAACCGGCGCTATAAAAAATGTACTTATCACATATGATAATGCCGCAGCGATCAGTGTAACAATAAGTATCAGCCACCACCAGCGTTTTATTAAATTGAAATAGCTGCGTAAATCAACATCAACAGTTTCTTCCATACTTATATCCTTATAATTTCACTACCTTCCCAAAAATCTATAAGGGATTTTAGGGAAAATGCAAGAACTATACCACTTTAAGCTCCTTCACCCTTAAAAATAACTTTAATAGTTTTTATAATAATAAAGGCGTCAAGCCATAATGACCAATTCTTAATATAATACGCGTCCAACACCAATCGTTCATTAAAAAGGGTTAAATGCCTTCCCATGACTTGCCACCAACCGGTTAAACCGGGTCTGATCCGAAGAATAATATCACTATAAGGTCCAATTTCATCACGTTCGTTTGGCATATAAGCGCGCGGACCTACCAGACTCATTTCACCTTTGAGCACATTCCATAATTGTGGCAGTTCATCAAGAGAATATTTTCGCAGCCAACGTCCTACTCTAGTAATACGCGGGTCATTGGACAGTTTATGATGCCTCATATATTGTTGGCGCAGAGCATCATCTTTTGCTAATAACTCCTGCAGTTTCTTCTCAGCGTCTGCTACCATAGTCCGAAATTTTAATATTTCTATCAAAGCTCCATTCATCCCTAATCGTTTCTGTCGGAAAAATATGCTGCCCCGGCTGTCAAGCTTAATCGCTACACCAATAGCTACACAAATCGGTACAATCAACGGCAAGCTGATCACAGTAAGGATTACATCAAACAACCTTTTTGCCACCCATTGATATTCAGTTAGCGCAGGAGCTCGCAAATCAAACAGCAAAATTCCAGCCACATCTTCCACTTCAATTTTGTATAAAGTCAAATAATAATAAGTCGGCAGTGCCCATAATTGAAGAGGGTACTCCTGTAACACAGCAATAACTTGCTCAACTCTCTCATACTCGTTGGGATTAAACGCTAAAATAACGTCTGAACCACCATTTGATACAATCATCTTACCTAGATCATAATGAGAGTAATGTTTTTCTGGCAGCTTCTCATCAATAAAGGTATTATGGCTTGAGATAATGCAATTCAATTCCCATTTAATCAAAGGGTTATCCATTAGTCGTTGCTTGATCTTTTCAACCAATTCTGCATTGCCAATGATATAAACCCTCTGCCTTTTGCCATTGCCTTTTGAGTTCAAACGAAAGATCATTCGTGCTCCCATTCTCCAACCTACAAGCATGGCATAAGCAAGTCCTGAAAAAGATAAAAACATGAGCCGCGAAACATCTCTAAAAGAAAAATAAGAAATCCCAGCTAAACATAAAGTAGCAAGCAATGAGCCAAAAGTTACACTGATCAACTCATCAAGAAAATAATAATTTCTCCTGCCATCATATACAGCAGAACTCATCATCAATGCAACCCATACTAAGGGGAAAAGAATGTACAAAGGATAGGGCAAAATTAAAGGCTTGCTTACTTGATAAGCAGTTGGCAACCAGCTTAAGAAAGGTCGGATATTTGCAGCTATGGCAAGAACAACACCAATGAGAACTGCATCTAAGAACATTGAAAAAATAATATAATTTACCGAAAATCGTCTAATCACGGTTTATCTTAAAGCATCTTGCAGTAAATTTACAATCAAATTACGATTAGGCAATAGAACCCATGATCCACTAGTCGGGATTTGCCAAACGGTTACATGCTCTTCGTTAATATGATAAGTTTCCAATTGAGAAGAATCACGCAGTGAAGCTGCCAGCGGTAGCCATTGCGTTAGCAAAGAAAGAGTGATATTTGTATCTACATTTTGAATATATTTTTGATACAAATCCGGCACTTTGGAGATACCTTCTACACTGATGATTTTATTAAACACTGCAAACAGCACCTCCTTATGACGCCGTGTCCGCTCAAAATCGCTGGATAGCCAACGAGCGCGTACATACCAATCTGCCAAATCACCATCCATATGCACCCATCCGGCCGGTACTGTGCGGGTTGGATCCCCACCAACCGAATCCGAAACCGCCTGAGAAAGGTAGATATCCACCCCTCCTAAATCATCAATAATTTGTTTCAGAACGCCAAAATTTATCCTCGCATAATAGGGTGGACGAACACCAAAATTGTATTCAAAAGTGGTTGCCATTAGATCAAAACCACCTCGTTCCATAACAATATTGATTCGCTGCATAGTCCAACCTGGAATATATACATAGAGATCGCGCGGGAAGGATACCATGCTTGCCCGCCCTTGCTTTGGCTTCAACACAAGCAGAATGATCGCATCTGTACGAAACGTTGGATCATCTCGTTGATCATCACCTAAGAGCAAGATGGGAATATTGCCTTCTCCAATTTTCAATGGCGATAACGGAGGGGGTATCTCTGTTGGAGGCCAAATTGAAGGCGGCAAATAATTTCCCCACGGAGATTTATTTCCTGCTTCTACGGTCTCGGCTACCTGAGGGATGACTCCTTGGGGTAAAAATGGTGTCATAGTTGCTGTGGCATTCATTGGTACAGCAACCAATTCTGGACGCGGCTCAAATGCCAGCGGTGGTTCTTTAATTAACCGTGGCTTGGGCGGTGGACTGCAAGAAGCTATTGCCCACAAAAAAAACCAAAAAACTATTATCCATATAAAACTTTTTTTAACTGCCATTATTCATACCCTTTTATTTGGTAATGAACACGCCAATGGTGAAAAATGTCTTTAATAATCACCTTAACAAAAACTGTATTCCCTATTAAATAGCGTTTTGCCATACGCCGCGGTTCAAGTGCCAATCGCCACAACCATTCCATCCCAATGGTTTGCATCCATTGTGGTGCTCGCCTTTTTACCCCTGCTATCACATCAAAGCTTCCTCCTACCCCCATAATAAGCTGCGGTTTGAGTTGTTTTGCATGTTCATCAATCCATATTTCTTTTTGTGGAGTTCCTAACGCCACAAACAGGAGTTGCGCGCCACTTGAATTTATCCTAACAAGAATCTGAGGTAAATCAGATTGGTTAAAGTACCCATGCTGAAAACCTACAATTTTTATGCCAGAATACACTCTTTGCAGATTTTCAACTGTCTTTACAAGTACAGCTTCTCGAGCACCAAGAAGAAAGACGCCTAGCTCTAACCTTTGCGCAGTATTTAACAAAGCATGCATCATATCAATCCCCGCGGATCGTTCAGGGATTGGTATTCCAAGTGCGCGAGCAGCCCATACAACAGGCATTCCATCCGCCAAAACGAGCTCACAGGCTTCTAAAGCTTGCCGCAACCGGCTATCCTTTTGAGCGGCAGCAATTTTCGCCGCGTTAACACATCCAACCTTTACCTGATTTCCACTTTTTATATTCTCTTCTAAAAATGCTAATCCTTGCTGAAAACTAACCACATCTACCGGGCAACCACCTACTCTCGCTCGTTGGAATGGACGTGAAATAGAGGATTTTGGAGAAAATTCGTTTATCTTTTCAAGGTTATTCACGAAACTCTCTTTCAATGAACACCTTATGCCAAAGCTCAAACACCAGCAAGCAATAGAGTTGCCGCTGATTATTGCTTTTTCTCTGAATATGATTATCAAGGAGCTCTTTTATATAGCCTATGGAAAAATATTGGGAGAGAGCAGATTTTCGATCGAAAAATAGCTGAGTTGCGTAATTGCCTAGATCTTGCTCCAACCAAAACTCCACGGGTGTCAAGAACCCTTTTTTGGGACGGTTCAGCTTCTCTTTAGGCAGCCATTCTTTTAGAGCTTTTTTATAAATGTACTTGCGTTTAAATCCATTTATCCTCATCCGATCAGGCATTGTTTCAACCGCTTTAATTAATTCTATATCAAGCAGTGGTACCCGCATTTCTAATGAATGCGCCATAGAGATCTTATCCCCATACATCAACAAATCGTCCGCCAAAGAAAGTCTCATATCTACATAACTCATTTGTGATAATGGTTCTAAGTGATCAATATCCTTGCGCCAATAATCAATAACAGCCCTTGAAAAACTTTCTTTATCATCCTTTCTGTCCTGATATATTTTTTCCTTCATTGCGGGCGAAAAAACTTCAATCATCGCAATGAACCATTGGGTTTGGTCTTTTACACCGACACTATGCCAGGCGCGCTGCCATGCTTCCCAGCGTGGAAACATACGCCTCGTGATTGATCTTCCCCATAACCATAAAGGAGAAAACCACTTATTAATTACTCTGCCATAACGTGCGGCAAGATATCGTTGATAGCCACCAAAAGGCTCATCTGCTCCTTGTCCTGTAAGAACCACTTTAACGTATTCCTTTGCTGTTGAACATACTGCATCAAGCGCAAAGGTCGAAGTAGTTGCGATGGGTTCATCTAATCGCCAAATGGTCTTCATTAAGTGGCTTTGAAAATCAATATAGCCAATTTTAATGGCATGATGTTGAGTATTAAAGAGCCGCGCTGTTTCATTTGCAGCCTCTAATTCATCTATGCCTTGATAATCAGGAAACCCAACTGTAAATGTCTGTAATGGTCCATTCAAATGCCGGCTTAGCAAAGCAGTAACAGCAGCTGAATCCACTCCTCCACTAAGCAATACACCTAGTGGTACATCACTGACACTTTGCCGCTTTACAGCCACCGAAATTAGGTCGCGCAATAGTTCGACCCACTCTGCCTCCTTGCGGTGCTTTTCTACTTCAGGAATTGATTTTTCATAGCGTTTGCGGGTTACTCTGCCATCATTGACTATTAAGCAATGGCTTGGGGGTACTTTCTCAATTCCTTCCAGCATAGTTCTTGGAGATGGTACAAAGCGAAATGTGAGATATAAATCCAGAGCAATTTTATCCACCTTGCGAGGGATTTCATCATTAACCAATAACGATTTTATCTCTGATGCGAAAAGAAGCACTTTTCCATTTTGGTACACATATAATGGCTTAATCCCAAAGACATCTCTAGCCAAGATTAGTTGTTGTTTTTTTTCATCCCATAAAGCAATTGCAAACATGCCATTTAATTTACTTAAAAAATCCTCGCCCCATGCTTCGTAAGCATGCACAATTACTTCAGTATCCGATTTTGTATAAAACTGATGTCCTTTTTGCACTAATTCATGACGCAGTTCACGATAGTTGTATATCTCTCCATTAAAAACAACCCATAACGTTTGATCCTCATTGTGAATGGGCTGCTCACCAGTCTGCAAATCTATAATGCTCAGGCGGCGCATTCCCATTCCTATGTTGTTTGAAAAATAATATCCTTCGTCGTCTGGCCCGCGATGAAACAAGACTCGATTCATGTTATAGACCAACTTTCTATTAACAGGATATCCATGCTGCAATGAGATCGCTCCACAAATTCCACACATAATTGTCTGCTAAGTCGCTTTCCACAACACTTTTTTGCCCAAACGAAACAAGTTCATCAATCCCATCTTTTTCACTCGTTCTAAAATTTCTTTACGGTAAAAACTCGATGAAAGCCAAAACAGCTTGCCATAGCGTGCAGTCAACTTTTTCATCAAGAATACCCGGTTAACAAGATAATAAGCTTGCAATATTTCCTCTGCGCTCAATATTCCATTAGTTGTAACCGGTTTATACTTCATTTTTACATGCGGTGTAGTGATGTAATCATCCCAATTTTTGCTTAAAAGCCAGCCATTCCTTTCCGCCTCATTGAAGAAAGGTGTGCCTGGAAATGGAGTAGCAATAGTACACGAAGGCAAATCTGTATCTAACTTGTGCGCAAGCTCAATGGTTTGATGAATGCTTTTCCAATCCTCACCCGGGTTGCCTACCATAAAAAAGCTGGATACTACCAAACCGGCATCTTTTGCCCAACGATGGGCATCAAGAATAGCTTGGCGGGTAATCCCTTTTCCCATTCGTTTTCGTACTGCATCGTCCCCTGCTTCTACTCCAAAACAAATATTTCTGCAGCCAGCTTGATACATCATCTTTAACATTTCAGGGGTTACCGTATTTACTCTAGCATTTACCAACCAGCGATAATCTTTCTGTCCCATTATTAATAGTTCACAAAACCTCTCTACTCGCTGCTTATTAACAGTAAACGTATCATCAAGGATATTATAATGTTTTGCACCAAACCGTTGCTCCAAATAATTCATCTCTGCTAAAAGGTTCTCAGCACTTCGCTGTCTTATTTTTCTTTTCCAAACAACAGATGAAGCACAAAAGGTACAATTAGCAGGACAACCTCTCGAGGTAATCATTGAAAAAACAGGTAACTCCTCTTCCACCCCAACGATCTTTTCAGTATAAGCTTCAAGGTGAAAATCATCCCATTTTGGAAAAGGAAGCTCATCCAAATTTTGTATAAACGGTCGCGGCGGGTTCAATACCACTGCTCCATTGCTCTTATATCCAAGCCCAAGCAAATCTTCCCAATGATGATCTCCGCCGAACCAACGCTGCAGCCACTCCAGAAAAATTCCTTCTCCTTCGCCTATAGCTACAAAATCAATCTCAGGGCAAGACAACACTTCACGGGCTAACGCAGATACATGGTTTCCTCCAACTATCACCGGTATTTTTGGAAAAGAAGCTTTCGCTTCTCTGGCTATTCGCATCGCCGCTCCAAATTGATTTGTCATAAAAGAAATTGCCAATACGGAGGGTCTGAATTTTCTCAGTATTAGTTCAACATCTTTGCAATGCATTTGGACTGGATTCATATCAACGATGTATGTCCTAAACCCTGCTCTTTCCACAACACTGGCAAGATACGCCAATCCTAATGGTGGAACCATATATTTTGAAGGATACGGCGGATAAACTAACAGCACATCAACCATAACACTTTTCCATTGTGTATTTTCGGGAATTTTCTCGGGGTTTACCTTGCATTACCGATTCTAACCACTACCATCCTTGATATCTCAATCATCAACCTTATTCTTCAATCTGCACTAACTCTTGTTCCTTGAGCTTCTGCAAAAAACTTCCTAAAATACAAAGACCCTTAAACATTGGCGCCTGTCCCCATCGCATATATGGCATGCGATTTATTCCCCACCAATATCTACGAAAAGCAAATGACCCATCCGCATTTTGCATGGTATTAATCGTTTTTAGTGCTATCTCTTTCGCATGTATTAAAGCGTCTGCAAACACATCACTTAATCGAGCAAAACAAGTAATGGCTTCTGCGCAAGAACGGATGTCAACTACTATTCCATGAATATAAGGATATTTATTGTATAGCTTTACAATATGCCGATTATCCAAGTTGTTATGTACTATATACTCATACCCCTTTTTGATAGCTTGAAAAACCTGAGCATCCCCTGTTTTTTCCCATATCGTAAAGAGATTTTCTAAAATAAAGCAAGAATGAAAACTGTCAATAAAATTTCTCTCTAACGGCACTTGCTGCTTATCATGATAAAACCAAGACCCGTCTTCATTCTGTTCCTTCAATATGTATTCTATCAACCCATCAAGCAATGTCCGCATTTCTGGTTCCGGATGAAATTGAAGTACATATAACAGAATTAAAGCCGCATAGCTATTTGCGTTAATGACAATGCGTTTATCACTAATTGAATAACTGAATACCTGAGCCCCATAACGCACAGTTTTAAACAAATCCTTAATCACAAAATTCGCTGCCTCTCGCAGAATGGAAAGATAGTGTTCATTTTGAGTTATAAGATAAGCTTCATAAAAAGCGGTTGCTGCTAAAGCTGTAATGGTAACACAGGGTGTATTTTGCGGTACAAAGGCTTCTGATTGCCAATTAAACTGTAAACCCCAGCCGCTGCCATGCGGAGTGGGTACTTTTTGCTTTTCAAGCCAATTCAACAATTCTTGACTTGCATGGAGGTATTCCTGTTCGTTTTTTTGCTGGGCTAGGATATTGCAACCCGAGATTACGTAAGGTATTGCCTCTGCTGACCTTTGGGGCTGTACAAAATATCTTCTTACTGAGGGAAAGAACATATCCAGCAGCATAATTGGACTGACGGCTAACGCCCCTACCATACCATTATTCTTTATAAGGGCTTTTGCAGCTATTCCATAAGGGGTTCCCAACAAATCATAATGATCATAACTCGCAAAATTGTGAGCCTTAATCCACTCCCAGAGCTTAAGGGTACTTTGCTCCAGTATTGCCGCTATTGACTTATCTATCATTTTTCTGGTGTTGGATGCCACTTTACTATTTCCTTTGCTGAAGCTACCCCTAACACAGCATGGGTAAACGGAGAAATATGATGATGTCCATGAGGAACATGGATGTCAACGATGCCGCGATAATCCCCAAGCAATAATTCGCTGTCAAGGTAGCCATCACTAAGACTTTTAAAGGTGCTTTTTAATTCCAAGGGCACCGAAGACTGAAATTGTCCTCTTCCTTTAGAAGATGGTATATCAATAAATAGTAATTTCGCTTGATGCCGATGAGATACCTCAATCATCTTTTCAATGATTTTTCTAGCTAACTCCATTTCATAGTCTGTATAGGTATCTTTTTTAGGCATCGCAAACTCTTCCAACTGCGAACGCGCTTGCTGAGTTAGTTGCCTTTTATAAACCTCTTGCGCTATATTCATTATCCAAGAATATAGATAGGAGTGTTCATGCAACCAACGCATAATACCAAAGCGATAAACTGTTTGTTGGAAATAAGCACCGGGGAGATACTCCTTTTTTACTACTACTAAATCTTTATTATCATCTAAAGCAAATAAGCCCGTGCGAATATTATCCTCAAAGTCGTTCGCATAAAAACCCAATACTACAATATCCGGCTTATACTTTATGCCTTCTTGTTCTAAGAAAATGAGTTCTTCTGCATTACTAAAACCCGACACCCCGGCGTTGATCACCTCTACTTCATAACCTCTTTGCTGCAAATACTTTTCAATCACTGCGGCATAAGTCTGATCTTGACCCACTTCATAACCCAGTGTATGAGAATCACCAATACAAAGCACGCGCAGTTTATTCCCTTTATCATAGTTATAATCAACATAATTTCGAAAGCCATTGCTGTTTATAGTAAACTTCCATCTGCCATCTATACTTGTGTGTATGTAAGTAATCGAGGGCATGATGCTGCGTATGCTGTACTCCCCATAAGATTTTGCAACAACATATCTTGGAAAAAGAACAATTTGATGGGAAAATAATACCCTAACTGCAAATTCTAGCAAAAGAAGGGCAAATAACACACCGCTGCAGACAAAAACTAAAGGCAAGAGCAAACGTTTCATATTCTTCCGTAATCTTTTGAACAAATTTTTTTCACTTTCGCTAAATAATCATCTGCTATTGCCAGGGGTTCATATTCACGAATTTTTTGCAGGTTGTTGCTTCCCATTTCCAGCCTTAACTGGGAATCAGATATCAACATATGCATGGCTTCAGCCAATGCTTTACTATTCCTTGGTGGGACAAAACAAACATGCACACCAGATTCAAGCTCATCAGCCATGCCGCGTATTTTTGTAGTAATAATAGGTAATCCGGCTTCCATGGCTTCGTATAAAACAAACGGGAAACCTTCACTCCAAGAGGGAAGCACAAAAATATGTGCTTCTTGATAGGCTTTTCTGAGCTCATCACCTTGTAACCAATCACTTAGAATTACTTTATTCTCTATTCCTAAATAGTTGATATGCCGCTTTACTGCATCAGCATCTCTTCCATCTCCAGCTAATTGCAAAACGCATTCATGCTGCATTGACACCTCTGCAAAAGCAGAAATCAGCTCAAAGACTCCCTTCTCTTTGATGATTCTCCCTGAAAATAATATCTTTAATGGTCGTATTTGCTCTCTGATATGAAGAATTCTTTCAATATCAATATTTTGCACTTTATATGGGTTTCTCACTTTATAAAATGGTATTTTGTTTGTTAATGCTCTCCATAAAGAAATCTCCTCATTGGATAGAACTAATCCTCCATCGATATTTTCTATCATCAGTTTTGTCAGCCATTTATATATAGCATTACATCCCATGGTAGCTCTTATTGTCCAGCTTCCATGAAATTGGAGGATAAGACAATCACAATATTTATTTATTGCAAAAACTAACGGCAGATCACGAGCCAGGCTGTTCCAATCATGAGCAGTTTTAACAATAACAACGTCATAGTAATGGTTTTGCAGTTTGCGGCGTACATCTACGATATCTACTGCTCGGTCAATTATCTTTTCGAATATGGAATGCCCCTTTTCCTTGGCACCCCATGAAACTAATTCAACTTCACAGCCTAAAGCTTTCAAACCTTCCACAAGCCATGGTGTATGTTTAGGAATAGGTCCTTTAGGAGATAGTATCGGAGCGAGGATCAATATTTTCACTACTAATCTTCTGTTCTAGTGTGGGCTGACTCATTTTCCATACTGCAGCGGCAATCAGCCAAAAAGCAAAACTCGTTTGATCAAAGCGCCATGAATCTACATAAAAGATACTAAAAACTACAACAATTAGCCAAACTGCTTGAAAACCTATACTCAGACTAGCAGCCATAGGAGACAAAATTTGACTTTTTCTTATACTTAAAGCTTTCTTTAATGGAATATAATATAACCACAAAAAGCAGCTTAATCCTACAAGACCTACTTCTAGCAAAACCCTTGGCAGTTGAACATTTGATTGCGCAGTATTCGGAGGAAAACCAGCTGCCATATTAATATACGCTAAAGGATAATAACCCTCTTGCCCCAGCAATTGAGCAAAGGTTGCCCCTTGAGTTCCTAACCCCACTTGAGGGCCTATACTGCCCAACCATAAATGACTGGGGTTTTTGAGAAACCATTGATATGTCGTTGCGATGAACATCTGTCTTGAACCAAAAGCCGCATACTCGGGTTTAATAAACGCATCCAAAGTAGATAAATTAGGCATAGTCCCAAAAAACCAAGCAGTTAATTCATGGCTTTCAGCACCGAAAGATATAACAATGGCTAAAAGTAGTCCAACAATTAATATGATTGTAACATTAGCTAATAACCCAACCCATTTTTTCAATCTTATTTTTAACCGCTCATGATCTTCAATAAAAGAAATACCCCAAACAGCAATAATATAAACCATGCACAAAATACTCAAGGCTACGGCAAAATTTGCTGCCCCTAAAAACATGGGAATAAATAAAGTAGGCAATAAAATAAACCCGCCTAAGGGATTCTTTGCATTGAGTACGATTGCCAGATGCAAACATAAGGCTATGCTTACTGTTATTCCCATCATTGAAGTTTGGGCTCCATACATTGTTCCTAAGATATCATCGCTGAAGCTTATTCGCCATAATAATGACTGAAGTATCGTAGCTGGAATTTGCAAATAAGCCAGCCCAATAAATGTCTTTACCCAGGCTAAATAGACTTCTTTCTTAATAGGATAGTTAACAAGAGCAAGAAATAAAAGAGGGTAGCGCACAAAATGCAGCATCCATCCAAGCCATGAAAGAGCACCTGAATCATGGATTAAAGCACTGGCAACACTAACAAGAGTCAAAGCAAATAATGGCAAGCCAACTTCTCTTTCTTTCCAATGTGGATAAATAAATAAGGACACCAATATAGACAAAGGAACAAAAATGTAGGAAAGCCAAGTGACCCAGGAAGGCAATTGCCTCAAGGAGATATCAAATATAGACAACGAAAATGAAGCCCCTCCGACTGAAAATAAATAAGGCAGCAGAACCCAAATCACTCTTTCTACCGTTGGCTTTATGAGAAAATAACCTGTTAATAAGATGATTACCAGCCAAACCCACTCTCCTCCTCGTTCGGGAAACATCAACATTAACGCCCAAAAAGCAAAGGGCACTCCATAAGCTATCATTTGATGAATTGATAATATTGTTGGAAAAGTACGCATTCTCAATGGAATTGCTGCTTCACTCATTCTTTTTTTCCTTTTGTTATAACCTCAGCATAAATATTGATATATGCATTAACCATTTTCTCAAGATTGAATTTTTGCCTCACGATTTCTTTTCCTTTTTCACCCATTTGATGCATTACTTGAGGATTTAACAGCAGAAAAGATATTTTATCTGCTAATTGTATTTCTGATGCACAAGGTATAAGAAAACCATTTACACCATCTTGTATCAGTTCAGTATTGCCGCCCAAGTCATTAGCAACCACAGGTTTTCCAAGCGCCATATATTCTAATATGGAGTTAGAGCAACCCTCACCATGCACGGCAGCATTGCTTGTAAGAATACCTATAGCGGCCATTGCAATGATTTGATGTGGCTCGTTTTCTTTATCTAATATACTCACTCTATTCTGCAATCCATATTCTTTAATCATATTTTTTATGTGAGAGAGTGTTCCATAATCATTGCCTACAAAAATCAACTTTAATTCTGGAAATTTAGCTTCTAAAAGTTTTAAAGCCTTTATTGGAGTTCTATGATCCTTATATTTACTAAAATTTGCAACCATACACAATATAGGCGCCCTAGAGTGAACCTTTGTTGCCACCACATCAAATTTCAAAACATCTATGCCGTTATAAATTACTTTTGCCTTAGGATGACCTTCTAAATGATAAGCTTTCAAACAAGCAGTTGCGTTTGCCACAACCGCATCTGCTCTTGCACATGCAAAGCGTTGGATTTTATCCTGCCAAGTAAGCCGTGGCGGAGCATACCGTATTCCTCCATCTATATAAGGAATTTTTCTCATTCTTGACACAATTAACGCTACACAGCTTGCCATCCAACCAACTGCAAATACAACATCAAAAGATAATTCTTTTATCTGTTCCAATAATCTAAAAGGGTAACCAATATCAAAACGACATTCCCTCTTTACGGAAAGGGTCATATCTGCATAACTTTCCGCTTCTTCCTGAAACCCTCCTCCGTGCTGGATCACAGCTAAAAATATCTTTCCTCTTCCACTAGATTTTATTCCCTTAATCAAAGCCAATACTTGACGCTCTCTACCGCCTATATATAACCCATCCGTAATAAACAGAACGTTAATCGAGGATGTATCGTTCATTTCAACAAAAAAGCTACAGAAGAGGGAAAACCCAATCTTGCCAAAAAGCGATTAGGTGGAACAAGCATTAATTCCGGCGGTGAATATGTCAATAGGGGGCACTCTTCCACAATTTCAAATCCATTTTTCAGGAAACATTCTCGCCAACTTTGAGGTTTAAAATCACGGTATTCTTCAATTAAATTTTTACTCGTACCATGAACTGGCGGTATGAGTTTAGCTTTCAGTATCCGTAAAAAAGAGGGTTTGCTTGACCTATGATTGCCTGATTGATTTGTCCGGTTTAACCTTAATACTTTATACTCCAAAAATTTTTTTACTCCGTTATATATTGTTAAAGGGTAATAATCTAAATCAGATAAGAACTTCCACACTTGTGTTGGAACAACATG
>DAOUFY010000019.1:0-8871 GCA_034429745.1 Anaerolineales bacterium | reverse complement strand
GTAAGTGATCCGACCTTTGCTAAAAATGCCCGTGCTTTTAATCAATGGTTGATGACCGAATGGTTGGCAAATTACCAAGGAACAAATGTATTTGTTTTTGACTTTTATAATGTCTTGACGGGTAAAGACCATCATCATCGGTACAACAATGGCAGAATCGAACACGTATTTCAGGAAGGACATAATACTAATGCTTACCCTTCAGCAGCGGATGATGATCACCCTAATGCAGAAGGAAGCCAGAAGGCAACTGATGAATTTGTTCCTTTGCTAAACGTATTTTATCACCTATGGAAAGCCGGTGCTAGATTGCCGCAGAGCTCCTTACCTTCACCATTGCCAATATCCACTGAGGCAGTAGAAGAACCTATTAGTCAGCAGGAAGGAACAATAGAAACAGAAACTGATGAACAAGCTGGAGAAGAGCAATTGAATGTTCCTCTAAGCCCAGTCAGCTCTTTGCTTATCAACGATTTTGAAAATGGCGCTCAAGGTCTAGAGCATTATGCTGATGAAAGTGGATCTCAGGTGCGTTGTGAATTAAACACAGCAAACACATTCCAAGGAAAGCAAGCACTTGAAATTGATTATCAAGTTGTAAAAGACGGATGGTTGGATTGTGGTTTCAGTTTTGGTGAGCCTCAAAATTGGAGTCAAAGCTCAGGTATATCCTTCTTCTTAAAATCCGAGCAAGAAAACCTGCCGGTAACACTATACATCTCATGTGGTACGGACAAAGAAGCGGCAACATTTGTAACGACTTTACAAACTTCAAAAGAGTGGAAAAAATATGAATTTGGGTGGGATGACTTTGTATTGGCGCCATGGGCTGAGCCGGGAACGATTAAAAATATACTCACTACCTCCATTATAAATTATGGATTTAATGTTTCTGATGGAGAAGCGAGAAAAAACAAAATATGGGTAGATGAAGTTATGCTCATTGAAAAAGGTAAGACAACTGCCCCTACTGCAAGTACTTCAACAGCTTCTGAAAACCAGCAAGCACTTATTGAATCAACTGAAGCCACACCAATAGCTACGACAACCAAGACAATACCAAAAAGTAAAGCTTTACCATGTCTGGGAGGGCTCTTGCCCCTACTATTAGGGTTTTTGATAGTTCTTAAGAAAAAATTTGTGTAGTACATAAGAAACAAAATATCGGTTTTTTATTGACCGAATTTCAGAGAGTTGATATAATCCTCTTTATCATGATAGCTGGCTGATAAGGAGTAATTTATTCATTGAATCTCCAAAACGGAAAAATTTTACTTGATGTAAAAGATTTAAGGACTTATTACTTCACTGAAGATGGTGTAGTAAAAGCTGTTGATGGAGTAAGCTTCAACTTAAAAAAGGGAGAAGTGCTTGGCTTGGTGGGTGAATCCGGATGTGGAAAAAGTGTTACTTCACTTTCCATTATGAGATTAGTAGCTTCTCCTGGTAAGATTGTTGGGGGAGAGATAATTTTTGATGATGAAAACCTCCTAAAAAAGACTGAAAATGAAATGATAGAAATGCGAGGTAATCGGATTTCTATGATTTTTCAACAACCTCAGACATGTTTAAACCCTGTATTCAAGGTGGGAGATCAAGTAGCTGAGGTGTTTCAAATTCATCAAGATATTAAAAAGCGGGAAGCATGGGAAAGAGCGGTTGAGCTTTTCAAAATGGTTGGCATACCAGACCCGGAACGGAAAGCCCATGCATATCCTCATGAAATGTCTGGTGGTCAAGCTCAACGAGTTATGATAGCAATGGCATTGGCGTTAAATCCGGAGCTGCTTATTGCTGATGAGCCTACCACTGCTCTTGATGTAACCATTCAAGCTCAGATTCTTGATCTCATGCGCGGTTTAAGAGAAAAGATGAATACTTCAGTAATTCTTATCACGCATGATTTGGGAATCATTGCTGAGATGGCGGATCGAGTTGCTGTAATGTACGCTGGTGAGATTATTGAAGAAGCAGAGGTTGTTGAATTATTTGCCCATCCGCTGCACCCATACACACAAGGTTTATTGGCATCCATACCTGTGCTGGGAAAAATAACAGAACGGCTTGAAGTGATACCGGGTAGTGTGCCTAATTTGATTGACTTACCTCCTGGCTGTCGTTTTCAACCAAGATGCATCGCATGCAAGGAGAAAAATTTAAGCATTTGTTCTGAAGCCAAACCAGACTTAATCCATATCTCTAATAATCACTTGGTTCGTTGTTGGTTGTATCAGGATTATTAGGGAATAATTCAATATCAAAGTGAGTGAATAGAGAGTCAATGCATAACCCATCAGAGATAATACCAACCAATGAAAACCGTCATCAACCCATTTTGGAAGTAGAAAACCTGATTAAATATTTTCCGGTGAAGGGTGGAATTTTACAACGTACGGTTGCATGGGTACAAGCAGTTGATAACGTAAGTTTTACTATTAAAAAGGGTGAAACATTAGGGCTCGTAGGGGAATCAGGTTGTGGGAAAACAACCGTTGGAAGAACGATTTTAAGGTTGATTGAACCTAATAAAGGAAGTGTTAAGTTTGACGGAGTTAATGTATTAGCATTGAAAGGCAAAGAGCTAAAATCAATGCGACGTAATATGCAGATCATTTTTCAAGACCCTTATGGATCATTAGATCCAAGGATCCCCATAGGAGAATCAATATCAGAGGGGTTAAAAATACATGGCATTGGCAATGCGAAAGAACGATTTGATATTGTCATAGACATGTTGAAAAAAGTGGGGATGGAAGATTATCATGCGCGGCGCTATCCGCATGAATTTTCAGGTGGTCAAAGACAAAGAATAGGTATTGCGCGTGCTTTGGCTTTAAAACCTAAATTTATAGTTGCCGATGAGCCGGTTTCTGCTTTGGATGTATCCATACAAGCTCAAGTATTAAACATATTGAAAGATTTGCAACAGGAATTTGGCTTAACATATTTGTTCATTGCCCATAATCTCAGTGTTGTTGAACATATATCTGACCGAGTTGCGGTAATGTATTTAGGGAAAATTGTTGAATTGGCTGGTCAAGAGGAATTATTCCGTAAGCCAATGCACCCTTATACTCAGGCGTTGATGTCTGCAATACCTATACCTGATCCGACAGTAAAACGAGAAAGAATTATACTGAAAGGAGATGTACCAAGCCCATTAAACCCACCAAGAGGCTGTCGCTTTCATCCACGTTGTCCAATAGCAATTGAACAATGTAGTCAAGAAGAACCACCTTTGGTAGAAGTGCTGCCTCAACATTGGGCGGCTTGTTGGCTGGCAAAATAGAGTAAAAAATATATACACAATTCAATAATAAACCTTCGGGGTCGGGTGAGAAAATAATATTTTCAAGTCCCAATCGGTGGTAAAGCCCACGAGCGCAAAACGCGCATGATTTGGTGAAATTCCAAAGCCGACGGTATAGTCCGGATGGGAGGAGGTTTAAGCGCATTTTGAAAAGAATTCTTGGCGAATAGTCAAGGATTGTAATAGCTGAATGATCATAGACCCGAAGGCAATCAACCAACGGGTTTCTTTTTTAAAGAGGTGATATTACACTAATAAGGTTTTTTGTATGAATATTAAAACCATCAATCAACAGCGTACTTTGACTGTCCAAAAATCAATGATTTTATTGGGCTCTATAGCGTTTTTTTTGATAATTTGGTGGTTGGCAACTAAAGTAACTCAATTACCAGAATTTATCTTGCCTTCCCCACAAAGGGTATTTTATCGGTTTATTGAAAGTCTTTTTTATGGAAATTTGTTATATCATATTATAAACACAGCAATAGAAGTTATTCTCGGTTTAAGTGCCGGTACCTTTTTGGCAATATGTTTTGGTTATCTGTTAGCACAGTATCCTGCATTTGAGCAATTTTTTGGTCCCTATTTAGTAGCTAGTCAAGCAATTCCTACCATTGCTATTGCTCCATTGTTGGTTATATGGTTTGGACCAGGCATCATCTCAAAAATTATTATTTGTGCCTTAGTGGTATTTTTCCCTGTGCTTATCAATACATTTGTCGGTCTGCGTTCAGTCTCGAAGGATTTATATTTATTGATGTATTCCTTAAAAGCTACAAGATGGCAAATATTCCTTTATCTTGAAATACCGGCAGCATTGCCTATTCTCTTTGGAGGATTAAGGATTGGAGCAACTTTATCTGTTATTGGTGCTGTAGTAGGAGAATTAATTGGGGCAGATAGAGGTTTAGGTTTTCTTATTAATGTAGCTCGAGGCCAATATGATATTGCTTTGGTATTTGTTATTGTATTTATCCTTATTTTGATGGCATTAACCTTTTATGGGATAGTGACTTTTATAGAAAACCACTTATTAAGGTGGCGACCATAGATGATAAACTACTTATAAGGAGAAAATGTAAAATGAAAAAAACAATACTCATTATCTTATTGATAGCATTAACATTAGGTGGTTGCAACGGAGATGCAGGTATAAAATTTGAAAAAAATAAACGAACTAAAGTACCTTACACAAAGATAAGAATGCCAATGGGTTACATACCTAGTGTTCAATTTGCTCCTTTTTATGTGGCGGTGGAAAAAGGCTACTTTAAGGAAGAGGGATTAGAAGTAAGTTTTGATTACAGTTTTGAAACGGACGCAGTTACCTTGGTAGGGCATCAAAACATACCTTTTGCTGTGGTTTCTGCAGAGCAAGTACTCTTGGCAAGAACGCAAGGTTTACCCGTCGTATATGTCATGAACTATTATAAAGACTATCCTATTTCGATTGTTTCAAAGAAGAAAAGTGGGATAACAGATGTTCAATCTCTTAGAGGTAAAAAGATAGGGATTCCGATTTTAGCCGGCGCATCATATATAGGCTTACGAGCCTTGTTAAGTTCTGCAGCAATGGATGAAAGGGAAGTTTCTTTAGAAGTGATCGGTTATAATCAAGTAGAATCTTTAAAATTCGACCGTCAAGATGCTGTAGTTTGTTATACAAATAACGAACCAATTCAACTTAGGGCATTAGGCGAAGAGATTAATGAAATTAAAGTAGCCGATCATGTTACGTTAGTTTCTAACGGAATAATTACAAATGAGGAAGTCATTAGAAGCAATCCGGAATTAGTACGAAGAATGGTTAGGGCAACATTGCGCGGAATGAAAACTGCTCTAGAAGATCCAAAAGAAACGTACGAGATTTGTAAGAAATATGTAGAAAATTTAAATAAATTAAATCCAGAACAAGAAAAAGTTCAAAAAGAAATATTAAAAACTACCATGGATTTATGGAAAGCAAAGAATCTAGGGGAATCAGACCCTGAAGCATGGAAAAATATGCAAAAAGTACTCCTAGACATGGGTATGCTAACGAAAAAGATCAACCTTGATAAAGCATATTCGAATGATTACATAAAGTAGGTATTTCGAATACCTTTTTGAGAAAAAAGTATATCTTTTAATTGCCATGAAACAACTTTTTATTGAGGTAAAAAATGTAAGTGTACTGTTTCAAGATGAAAACGGACATTTGGAATCTTTGCGAAATATCTCATTTGAGTTATACCAAAATCAAATTTTATGTATTCTTGGTCCTTCTGGCTGTGGAAAAACTACATTATTGAGGGTACTTGGAGGTTTCCTAAAACCAACAGCCGGTGAAGTATGTTATAGAACTCAGTATGAAAACCATCATACTTCTGATATAGGATTTGTATTTCAAAATCCCACTTTGTTGCCTTGGAGATCAGTATATGAAAACATAAAACTACCTTTAGAAATCAGAAAAGTACCGGATGCGATTGCCAAGGAAAAAGTAAAGGAATATATTTCTCTAGTTGGTTTGGAAGGGTTTGAGAATTATTTACCAAAAGACCTTTCCGGAGGAATGGCACAAAGAGTGGCAATAGCAAGAAGTCTTATCTATGATCCTCCTTTGCTTCTACTTGACGAACCGTTTGGTGCATTAGATGCAATTACCCGCCAAAGAATGTGCATTGAATTGTTGAGGATATGGCAAAAAAAGAAAAACACAATGGTAATGGTAACTCATTCAATATCTGATGCCGTTTTCCTTGCTGATACTGTTATAGTTTTAACTCAGCGGCCAGGCAAATTAGCATTAACTGTTGAAGTCAATTTACCTAGGCCTCGGGAAGATCACATTCGATATACAAATGAGTTTGTTTCAATTGCTAAACAAATTCATCAAGCAATTGAGGGATAGAAAATGAAAGAATCTTTAATGCCTCTTAAGGATTGGTACCATAAGGTTATTAAGTTGTGCTTATTGATTGCGGTTATAACCATTGGTGTATTTTTCCGAAATTATGATTCAGCCAAAGCGGAACAAATTTCATATCCAGCTCGCTATTCGATATTGGAAATTCAGCTTTGGCCGGAATATGAATATCCCTCTGTGTGGGTATCGTACACCCTGCAATTAGAAGATGACAGCAATTATCCTGCAATGGTGTCTTTGAGAATACCCACAGCAGCAGGAATACCTAATTATGTTGCCGTGGGACCTTCCAGAGATACGCTCTTTGAAGTTCCTTTTCAAAGAAAAGTTGATGGCGAGTGGAGTTTTATTACATTTTTTTCTACCGAACCTATCATAAGGTTGGAATATGATGACCCAAATTTGGTTATTGACGGAACTTATCGAGAATATCAACATATTTGGTATAAAGACTACGAAGTTGAAAATATTTATCTACAAGTTCAACAGCCTTATGGTGTGCGAACCTTAAATGTTATCTCCCCCTTTAAAGAAGAAGTCTGGTTTAATGATGAGATTTTGAGATATTATTCTGCACAGTTAAACAAAAATGAAATTGAAGATAAAGTCACAATCAACCTTGCTTATCAAAAAGAAAGCAATGAGGTAACCGTAGAAAGATTACAAGTAAAATCTAGAATTCCCATTTCAGAAAATACACCTGGAAGAATTAATTGGTGGAGTTCATTTCCTTGGGTTATTGTCTCCCTAATCAGTTTATTCTTGATTGGAGTAGGTTTACTGGGTATGGGAAATTTAAACATTTTGAAAAGAGAAAAGCCAACACAAATAATGGATATTAATCAAAAGACTGAGGAGACAGAAAAATTACAAAAACTTCAATCAAATGATAATAAAGCCGAATTGTATTGTCCCCAGTGTGGCAATAGAGTTAGAAGTAAAGACCGTTATTGCCGTGTATGTGGGGCTCATTTATAATAATATAAGTGATTAAATAGATCGTTCTGGACTGGAATATGGTAAAAAGGAAAATTATTATTGCAAGCATATTTCTGAGTTGTGCTATACTTTTCCTTATCGTTGCGTCAACATTCTCCTCAGCTCAATATTATCTAACAGTGGATGAATTGTTGACCCAGAGACAATATTACCAAGGAAAAGAAGTGAAAATATCAGGAAAAGTATTAGGCTCATCTATTTTATATGATCAAGATACTCATCGCTTAACATTTGTGATCACTTCAGAGGATAAGTCAAAGAACCTGAATACTTCCTATCCAAAAGATACCTTAAAAGTATATTATCAAGGAATAAAGCCTGATTTACTCAATAATGATGTATTAGTAATTGCAAGTGGACATTTGATTGGAGATGATGTTTTCCAAGCAGATGAATTGCTTTTTAAGTGTCCTTCAAAGTACGAAGGCTATAGCAAGTAGCGTAACATGTGATATAGGTTACTCGTTAAGTGGGAGGATTTTTTGTTAGCTAATATTGCCTATAGTGTTTTATGGTTGGGTTTTTTACTAAGCGTCTATTGCATTATCGCAGCTTATATTGGGTTAAAAAGATATACTCATGCATCTTGGCTGCTGAGTGCCCAAAGAGCCATGTTGGTTATTTTCCCATTGCTTTCTATATCTTTGGGTATCCTCTTGGTATTATTGATCAATGAACACTATGAAATAGCTTATGTAGCCAATGTAGTAAGCCAAAGCAGCCCATTGTTTTATAGAATAGTAGCTTTGTGGGCTGGTCAGGAAGGCTCTATATGTTTTTGGACTTGGCTGCTTTCTGCTGTATCATTTATTTTTTTCCTTAAACCTGAAAAAATAAATATTTTATATTTGCCTTGGTTGTATATTATTGTAAGTGCGACGCTAGGTTTTTTCATCGTTTTATTGCTAGGATGGGAAAATCCATTTCAGAAATTATGGATGTTAAACGATGGAAGAGTCATTTCGAGTTTTTTTCAGCCGGCAAATTCTACCTTGTTTGTTCCTAGAGATGGCAACGGGATAAATCCCTTGCTTAGGCATTGGGGAATGATTTTTCATCCTCCACTGTTGTATTTGGGTTTTGTAACCTTTGTAATTCCTTATGCTTATGTTATGGCAGTATTGATCGTAGATCCACTAGATGAAACTTGGGTAAAAAAGATATATTCATGGATCATGATATCTTGGTTGTTTTTATCAGGAGGGCTATTTCTTGGAGCAAGATGGGCTTATGATGTTTTAGGATGGGGAGGTTATTGGGGATGGGATCCTGTTGAAATTGCCGCATTGCTTCCATGGTTGTCAATGACTGCGTATATACATTCTTCAATAGCACAGGTAAAAAGGAAAATATTAAAACGTTGGAATATATCGTTAATACTATTAACTTTTATTTTAGTTATATTGGGCACTTTTATTAGTCGCTCAGGTTTAATCACCTCAGTTCATGCTTTTGCTAGCAGCACAATTGGAATTGCATTTTTTATTTTTTTATGTTTTATTACCATATGGTCAATCGGAGTTTTATATTACCGTTGGGAATTTTTAGAAGATGAAGTCGAACTAGAAGCGTTCATATCTCGAGAAGTATTATTTATTATTTCAAATATTCTTTTTATTTGTATTATTGGAGTATGTTTATGGGGCATTTTATT